>NZ_JBFUBH010000028.1:0-47107 GCF_056405855.1 Pararhizobium sp. P1_E7
GAACAGGGGCTTGGGGGAAGCAGCGTCGACCTGGAAGACCGGCTGCGACGGTTCAAAGCGGAACGCGGCGACCGCGCCGATGCCTCGCGCGGGCTCGCCCGGCGGATGGCCAAAGGGTTGAGCGCCGGCAATTCTGCAAACGATCCGGTTCAACCCGGCGCTCTCTTGATGCAGGCCTTTCCCGACCGGATCGCCCTGCAACGGGGCGGACGCGGGCGGTTCGTGATGGCCAATGGCCGCGGGGCCGAATTGCCGGAGACCGAGCGGCTGGCGGGCGCCTCGATGCTGGTGATCGCCGATCTGACCGGGCGCGCCGGCGGGCAGCGCATTCTGGCCGCCGCCGAAATTTCCCGCGCCGATGTCGAAGAGCACATGCCGCAGGCAATCGTCCAGGAGGACCAGACCTTCTTCGACCGCCCGAGCCGGCAGGTCCGGGCACGGCGGGTGACACGGCTTGGCGCCATCCTTTTCGACGAGACGCCGCTGCCCCGGCCAAAGGGCGAGCCGGCCGCCCGGGCTCTGGCCGACGGCGTTCGCCAGCTTGGGCTTGCGGTCCTGCCGTTTTCGAAGGAAGCGGCMCAATTGCGCGACCGCATCGGGTTTCTTTATCGCACGCTTGGCGAGCCATGGCCTGACATGTCGGACCAGAGCCTTCAGTCGCGGCTGGACGAGTGGTTCGTGCCCTTCCAGCGTGACACGCGCGGTATCGACGATATCAATGCGGGCAGCCTTTCGGAAGGTTTGCAATCGCTGGTGCCGTATGATGTTGCCCGCGACCTCGCCCGTCTGGCACCCACCCATTTCGAAGCTCCAACCGGCCAGCGGCACCCCATCCGCTACGACGGCGACGAGCCGGTTCTGTCGATCCGCGTTCAGGAGCTGTTCGGGTTGAAGACGCATCCGTCGATCGGCGGCGGGCGATTGCCGCTGCTCCTGGAACTGATCTCGCCAGGGCACAAGCCGGTGCAGACGACGCGCGACCTGCCCGGTTTCTGGGCCGGTTCGTGGAAGGATGTCCGCGCCGACATGCGCGGCCGCTACCCGAAACATCCCTGGCCGGAAGATCCGGCAAACGCGCTGCCGACGACACGGGCAAAACCGCGTGGTACATGAGGCTTCAATGGCGTTGATGACAGGAAACCGGATGACGACGGCCGCACTCGACGGGGAAGAAGCCACCACAAGCCGCGTTCTGCGGCTGCAGACGATCGTCCGGCTGCGCTGGCTGGCAGTTGGCGGGCAATCGATCGCCGTCATGATCACCGCATTCTGGCTGCAGTTTCCCCTGCCGCTGATTGCCTGCTGTTCGTTGATTGCCCTGCTCGCCTGGGTGAATGCCTATCTCACCATCCGCTATCCGCCGACGCACCGGCTGCAGCCGCCGGCCGCCTTTGCATTGCTCGGCATCGATCTTGCCCAGCTGACAGCCCTTCTGTTCATCACCGGCGGACTTGCCAATCCCTTTGCACCGCTGGTCTGCGTGCCGGTGATCATATCGTCTGCGTCGCAGCCCAAATGGCACAGCGTCGCGCTGGCAAGCCTTGCCATACTCGGCATTACCGGACTGGCCTTCTCGCCCTTTCCGCTGCCCTGGTATCCGGGCGTGGTGCTTCTCATGCCGACGGTCCTGACGGTGGGTATCTGGTTTGCCATCGTCTCGACCACCGCCTTTGCGGCCTTCTATACCTATCGCGTTTCGCTGGAGGCGAGCGAGCTGTCCGAAGCGTTGACGGCGACGGAACTGGTGTTGCAACGGGAAAAGCACCTCTCTCAACTTGATGGCCTTGCTGCCGCCGCCGCCCACGAGCTCGGCACCCCGCTTGCCACCATCAGCGTCGTTGCCAAGGAGATGGAACGCGAGCTCGGCAACGATCCGCGGTTCGGCGAAGACGTGCACCTGTTGCGCAGCCAGAGCGAACGCTGCCGCGATATCCTGCGGCGACTGACGACGCTGTCCTCGGAGAACGAGGCGCATATGCGACACCTGCCGCTATCGTCGCTGATCGAGGAGGTGATGGCGCCGCACCGCGAGTTTGGCATCCACATCAACCTCATCGAACGGGGAGACCGCGCCACCGAACCGGTGGGCAACCGCAATGCCGGCATTCTCTACGGTCTCGGCAATCTTTTGGAGAACGCGGTCGATTATGCCAAGAAGGAAGTCACGGTGACGGTCAACCATACGCCGGCGATCGTGTCTGTCGTGATCGAAGACGATGGCGACGGTTATGCGCCGGATATTCTCAGCCGCATCGGCGAGCCCTATGTTACCAAGCGCCAGAAGGACGACAGTGCCGGCGGTCTGGGCCTTGGACTGTTCATCGCCAAGACATTGCTGGAACGTTCGGGTGCCAAGCTGACCTTCGAAAACGGCGGCCCGGAAAAGCCCGGCGCCCGCGTCAGCGTCGAATGGCCGCGCATCCTCATGGACGCAAATCTATCAAAATGACTTTACGGAATTTTACGCCGGGAATAAGCAAACTTACACTGCATAATTCCTCAAATCGGAATCGATTTAGGGAAAATTATGCAGCAATTTAAAGTGCTACAGCGACCTTTGCGCGTCATGAATGACGCGCGGCGCTGTAGAGTGCAAGAACAAGACTGCCCCGAGGATTGCGACATGACGGAAAAACTTACCGAACAGGCAGGCGCTGCACCCAGCGATGCTTCATTGATCGGCGCAGATACTTCCCTGTTGATCGTCGATGACGACGCGCCCTTCCTGCGGCGCCTTGCCCGCGCCATGGAAACCCGCGGCTTTGCCGTCGATATCGCCGAATCGGTTGCCGAGGGCATTGCCAAGGCCAAGACCCGTCCGCCGAAATACGCAGTCGTTGACCTCAGACTCGGCGATGGCAGCGGTCTCGACGTCATCGAAGCGATCCGCGCGCGGCGCGACGATACGCGCATCATCATGCTGACCGGCTACGGCAACATCGCCACCGCCGTCAATGCGGTAAAGCTCGGGGCGGTCGATTACCTTGCCAAGCCCGCCGACGCCGACGATATTTTCGCCGCGCTGGTGCAAAGGGCCGGCGAACGCGCCGAGCCGCCGGAAAATCCAATGTCGGCCGACCGCGTCCGCTGGGAGCATATCCAGCGCGTCTATGAAATGTGCGAACGCAACGTTTCGGAGACCGCCCGCCGCCTCAACATGCACCGCCGCACGCTGCAGCGCATCCTGGCCAAGCGTGCGCCGAAGTAACGGCTTATACCGAGCCTTCGCCGTCCAGCGAGCCCGAAACGATATCGCGCATGTCGGGGCTGGTATCGCCCGCGCGGTCCGCCGACCATTCCGCCAGCATCAGCCGCTGGGCTGCGACCCGCGCAAAATTCAGGGTTACGGACTTGCGTGTCGGCGCCGGCAGCTTGTGTTCCGGTGCGTCGCGGATCATCTCTGCGTCATAGCCGTCAGACAGAAACAGCCCGCACTCCTCAGGGAAGATATCGAGCGGCACGCCGCTATGCGTGGCGAAATAGAGCCGGTCCGAATGCATCCGGTAATCCGGCCATTTCCGGTCGACCCTGAAATCCTCGATCGAGGTCTTGATCTCGACGATCCAGATATCCCCTTTCGGAGAAATGGAAATGAGGTCGGCACGCCTGCCGCTTGCAAGCGTCAGTTCCGGCAGCACCGCGTGGCGCATTTCATGCAGGTAGCGCTGCACGCCGCGACGTACCATCAGGGCGCGCAGCGACTGCCGCCCGTCGATCAAAGGACTATCATTGTGGATAGAGAGAATCGCCATGCATTAAACTCTGGCATAACGCCGCTTTTGTTGCAAAAAAACACTCCGTGGAGTTTTTGGAATATCCTGCAGGAATGTTGCACCGCATTCACTTGCGTTCAGGATGTTAATCGAAAATAAACCATAATCGCTGATGGTCGAAATGACCCAGATATTCTTAACTTCATTTTAAGAGACACCCATGCGCTTCCGCAATGCAGTTCTGCTGTGCAGCCTCGCGGCCACACTCGCCTTGGCCAGTTGCTCCACGGCACCGATCTCTCCCATCGGCGAAAAAGTAGCGACAAACCAGATCTTTACCGATGGCTACGGCCCGGTCGAGGATCACGGCTACGCCCTTCCGGCAATCCCGATCAACAAGGTCAACGAGCGTTTTCACCGCCAGATCGTCGATTATGCCACCGCTGAAAAGCCTGGCACGATCATCGTGAATACGCCGAATCGCTTCCTCTATTTCGTGCTGCCCGGCGGCAAGGCCGTTCGCTACGGCATCGGTGTCGGCAAGGCCGGCTTCGCATGGGAAGGCCGCGCCTACGTCGCCTGGAAGCAGGAATGGCCGACATGGCATCCGCCGAAGGAAATGGCCGTGCGCAAGCCGGACGTTGCCCAGTATGTCGAAAACGGCATGGGTCCTGGCCTGCGCAACCCGCTCGGCGCGCGCGCCATGTATCTGTTCAACGATGAAGGCAAGGATACGCTGTTCCGCATCCACGGCTCGCCGGAATGGGCCTCGATCGGCACCGCCGCTTCGTCCGGCTGCATCCGGATGATCAACCAGGACATCATTGATCTCTACGCCCGCGTCCGTCCGGGCAAGAACACCCACGTGATCGTCCAGCAGTAATCTGCTGGTTCGCTCGCATGGACGTCTTCAAATCCCCGGCTTGCCCGGGGATTTTTGATTCGGACGGTCAATTTCGGCCGTTCCTCTCGCGGCGCTCATCGCACGGACCGCGTTCGCATGACGCCGTCACAATGGTTATGCGAGAAGTTTACATCTGCACCCTCTTCTCTCCCACCCGGGGGGCCGAAGAGTCGGATAAGGGGGCCGACGCGTTACGAGCCCGCCGAACCGTCCATCGCCTCACTGCATTCGGCACTTCTCCCCGTGGGGGGAGAAGTGGGAGTGCGTTGAGGGCAGTTGATATCCATGGGAACTTGCGCGCGCTGAATGGTGAGAAATGCGTGCCGATGTAGAGCTCAAGAAATCCTGGAGTTCCGCATCAGCCCACCGTCCTAAGCAGCCTCGCTTGCCTTCAACTCCAGCCGGCGGCGGTGCAGGACGGGTTCCGTATAGCCGTTCGGCTGTTCGCGGCCCTTCAGGACCAGCTCGAGCGCCGCCTGGAAGGCGATGGAGCCGTCGAAATTGCCAGCCATCGGCGTATAGGTGGGGTCACCGGCATTCTGGCTATCGACGACCGCCGCCATGCGCTTCATCGTCTCGACGATCTGCGCTTCTGTAACCACCCCATGATGCAGCCAGTTGGCCATGTGCTGGGCGGAGATGCGCAGCGTGGCGCGGTCTTCCATCAGGCCGACATTGTTGATGTCGGGCACCTTGGAGCAGCCGACGCCCTGGTCGATCCAGCGCACGACATAGCCGAGAATACCCTGCGCGTTGTTGTCCAGTTCGCGCTGGATTTCCTCTGCCGTCCAGTTCGGCCGCGATGCGACCGGGACGGAGAGGATATCGCTGAGCTTTGC
The DNA here is from genome assembly GCF_056405855.1 of Pararhizobium sp. P1_E7. Taxonomy (NCBI): domain Bacteria; kingdom Pseudomonadati; phylum Pseudomonadota; class Alphaproteobacteria; order Hyphomicrobiales; family Rhizobiaceae; genus Pararhizobium; species Pararhizobium sp. P1_E7. The sequence goes on from NZ_JBFUBH010000028.1 coordinate 5,457, forward strand.
CCGCGCCCGGCTTTTCAGGCCGGCCTGGACAGCCGCAACATTGACCTTGTGATAGTGCGTCGCGTGCAGCGTTGCGGCGGTCGGCGACGGAACCCAGGCGGTGTTGGCGCCAGCCTTCGGATGGGCGATCTTCTCTTCCAGCATCGCCGCCATCAGGTCAGGCATCGCCCACATGCCCTTGCCGATCTGCGCATGGCCGGACAGGCCACATTCCAGGCCGATATCGACGTTCCAGTTTTCATAAGCAGCGATCCATGCCGCCTGCTTCATGTCGCCCTTGCGGATCATCGGCCCCGCTTCCATCGAGGTGTGCATCTCATCGCCGGTACGATCGAGGAAGCCGGTGTTGATGAAAACGACACGTTCCTTTGCAGCCCGGATGCATTCCTTGAGGTTGACCGTCGTGCGGCGCTCCTCGTCCATGATGCCCATCTTCATGGTGTTTGGCGCCATGCCGAGCGCCTGCTCGACGCGGCCGAAGATTTCCGAGGCAAAGGCAACTTCTTCCGGGCCATGCATCTTGGGCTTGACGACATACATCGAGCCCTCGCGCGAATTCATCCGGCGGCCGTTCGGGCCGATATCATAAAGTGCAATCAGGCCGGTGATCATGGCGTCCATGATGCCTTCCGGAACCTCGTTGCCATCGCGATCCAGGATCGCCGGGTTGGTCATCAGGTGACCGACATTGCGCACCAGCATCAGCGCGCGGCCCTTGAGCGAAATCTCCGCGCCGTCCGGCGCGGCGAAGGCGAAATCCGGATTGAGCTCGCGCGTAAACGTCTTGCCGCTCTTGGTAACCTCCTCCTGCAGGTCACCCTTCATCAGACCGAGCCAGTTGCGATAGACGACGATCTTGTCTTCGGCATCGACAGCGGCAATCGAATCCTCGCAATCCATGATCGCGGTGATGGCCGATTCGAGAATGAGGTCGGAGATATGCGCCAGATCATCCTTGCCCGTTGCCGTCGAGGCATCGATGACGATTTGGATRTGCAGGTTGTTCTTCTTCAAAAGCAGATGCGACGGCGAGGCCTTGTCACCCCGATAGCCGGCGAATTGACCGGGCTCAGCGAGTTTTGCCGTGCCCGATGCGGTCGAGATGGAGAGCGTTGCGCCGTCAACGGCAAGAGCTGTGACGTCGCTCCAGCTGCCGGCCGCAAGCGGCGCGCTCGCATCGAGAAAGCCACGCGCCCAGGCGATAACTTTCTGGCCTCGAACCGGGTTGTAGCCCCTGCCCTTTTCGGCGCCGCCATCCCCGGCAATCGCGTCGGTGCCGTAGAGCGCATCGTAAAGCGAGCCCCAGCGGGCATTGGCGGCATTCAGCGCATACCGCGCGTTCATAACGGGAACGACGAGCTGCGGTCCGGCAATGGTGGCGATTTCCGGATCGACATTGCTGGTGGACACCGAAAAATCCGGGCCTTCCGGCAGAAGATAGCCTATTTCCTTCAGAAAGCTTTCATAGCCCGCCATATCGATGGGCGCGCCGTTTTGCCGGTACCAGCCGTCGAGCTTTTCCTGCAACGCCTCCCGCTTGGCCAGGAGATCGCGGTTCCTCGGGGCGAGATCATGGACGATTTGCGAAAAGGCGGTGAAGAATTCATCCACATTGATGCCGGTGCCGGGCAACGCTTCCTTGACGAGGAATTCGTGCAGGCCAGCATCGATTCCCAACCCATTCTTTTCTATCCGGCCCATAAGCAACTCCTTGAATTAACGCTCAAATCTGAGAGGCCGCAGTCTCTCACGCTTTCATTCCCTGTCAATCCAGCTAAAATGCGAAGAATTATTTCCAGCATAGAACAAATCAACCGTGTGCGACGCGCGGGCGGCCGCTGGCAGTCGCTGTAAACCGGGCCTCGACCAGCTTGCAGCTGCCCTCGATTTCCGGCGCGTCGATCTCTTCGCGCATGACCAGTGCCGGCTCGTCGGCACCGTTGGAGCGCGCCGAGGCCAGGGCTGCCGCTTGCGCCCGCTCACGCGCCGCTTCGAAAGCCTGCTCCTGATCCAGAAAACGGCTGCTCGGCCCGGCGCCGTTGACGATGAAGATACTCTCTTCCGGCACCGTAACAAAGACCGTGACCGAGGCTCTCACCTGGCCGACGATCGCGCCGACGGCATTGGCAACCCCGGCCTCGGCGGGAATTGACGGCTGCGCGCCCAACATCTCAGCGATAGCCGGATAATAGACCGGCGCGGATGCCCCAAGACCGACCAGCGGACGATCGAGCGACAGCGAGAAGCCAACGATGCCCGGTTCGCGCTTCAGCGCCCGATCGACGGCAAGCGACACCGCCGGATCGATCGCTGCGCCATCTTCCGCCAGGCAGGAGGCGAGAATGACTTCGGCGGACTGACGGGTCAGCCGGGCGACGATCATGTCGGACAGGCTTTCGGCCGACGCGGCGATCGGCTTGCCGGAACCATCCTTCACCCGGGCTGCAAGCGCGGCGCCGAGCCGGGCTGCGGTTGCGTTCCACTGGTTCTGGCGCCCCAGCACATGCATGGCGTCCGACGGGGTGAGGCCGCAGATATGGACGAGGCCACGCGCCACCAGCCTGTCCAGCGTCGCCTTCTGCAGCGTGCTGGTCAAAAGACTTTCCAGCGCCACTGGCACGGCGCCGATCCGCTCGTAGAGAGCCTGTTCCTGTGGCTGGAGGCCGCTTGCCAGATGATCGGGAAGCCCGGTCCGCACGGCCAGACGGCCGTCATGCCGCCCGACATGCGCGGTGCGCAGCTGGCGCTCGAGCACGGAAATGACCGCATCCTCATGCTCGACAGCGGCAAGGCTGAGCGGCAGGAACCGGCGCGGGCCAAGATCGATTTTCGCCTGCAGCCCGCGATCGTTGATGCGGACTTCCGAGTCGCCCCCCAGGCCGAAGGTGCGCATCGCCACCGCCTCGACCATGGTGCGGAACCCGCCGACGACGGCGCCTTCGCCATCCAGTCGCGGACGCCCCTGGTCGAGCACCGCCACATCCGTGGTGGTGCCGCCGATATCGGAAACGACGGCATTGTCGAGGCCGGTCAGGTGGCGGGCGCCGACAAGGCTTGCCGCCGGGCCGGAGAGAATGGTTTCGATCGGCCGCAACCGGGCTTCCGCCGCCGAAATTAGCGCGCCGTCGCCCCGCACGACCATCATCGGTACATCGATGCCGCGTTGCTGCAAAAAGCCTTCGCAGGCGCCAATCAGCCGGTCGATCATCGAGACGAGACGGGCATTGAGAAGGGTCGTGAGCGCCCGCCGCGGGCCCCCCAGCTTGGACGAAAGCTCATGGCTGCAGGTGACCGGCAGATGCGATGCTTCGCGGATACGGTCGCGCACCCGCTGCTCATGAGCCGGATTCCGCACGGCGAAATAGCCGGCCACCGCGAAGGACGAAACCTGCGTTGCGAGCTGCGGCAGGGCCTCATCGAGCTGCGTCATGTCGAGCAGCGTCTCGCCGCCATGCACATTATGGCCACCGGGTAGGAAGATCACCGGATCGGAGCCCAGCGCTTCCTGCAGGCCGTCCCGCTTCAGGTCTTCCGGGCCAAAGCCGATCATGACCAGACCGGCGCGGCCGCCCTGGCCTTCGACCAGCGCGTTGGTCGCAAGCGTCGTCGATAGCGAAACCAGACCGATGGCGGACGCTGGTACTTTTGCCTGTTCCAGCACGGCCTCGACGGCACCGGCGATGCCGACCGAGAGATCGTGACGCGTGGTCAGCGCCTTTGCCTTGGCGACGACCCCATGGGTCTCGCTGAAAAGTACCGCGTCGGTATAGGTTCCGCCGGTGTCGATACCGAGGAGGAGATGGTCAGTCACAGCAGTGTCCATTCAGGCAGCACCGGAAACCCGGCTTCAAAGGATATGGCCGAGGTGATATGACATCTTTCAGCGAAAGGCCATCGCTTCGCCGACATGTGTATTCGGGCTGAGCGACAGTGCAAAAAGAAGGACCACGGCATGACCGGTTTCTCACGCATGCTCTTGCTGATCCTTGCGATTGCAGGCACGCCTGCCCTCAGTCTGCCCTCCTTTGCCCAGGAGGCCGGCGACGAGGAAGAATACAAACCGGTCCTTCCCGATGTCGCCATCTACAAGGCGATGCTCGACGCGAACAAGGTGACCGGCTGGATCCAGTTCCGCAATTACGACGACAAGCAGCTGATCTATTTCACGACGCTGCAGACCATGCATTGCCGTCTCTCGGAAATCCGTTATTCGGTCAATTCCGATGCGCTCGACAAGCGTTTCCCGCTCGGTAAATGCAATCCGCAGATCCCCTTCAACCTGCCCGAAGACAATACCAACGAATATATCTACATCTCGCTGCCGGCCGGAGAGGCGAAAACACTTGCCATCCAGGCCGTCTGGGACGACGGCGCGGGTAGCGAGATCGTCGTCTATAAACCGTGCGAAGGCGTTGGCGATTCCACCTGCGCGCAAATCAAGACGATCAAGAAGCCGAAGAAGCAATTGCAGGAGCCGGTACCGTCGGATTCGCCGATCCGCGCCGTACAATCGGAAACGCCCGGCAAGACCTTTACCGCACCGACACCCTCAACGGCAGCCCGCCCCTAGGCTGGGTGGTCAGTCGCTGCACCGGCCAGGGTTTTGTCTCCGGCGTCATGTCGAAGCGGAAGCGCTTCATCAGTACGCCAAGCGCGATCACCGCTTCCTGCAGCGCGAACGTCGCCCCGATGCAGATGCGCGGTCCAGCGCCGAACGGCAGGTATTGGAACCGGTGCAGCCTGTCGCGATTTTCCGGCAGGAACCGTTCGGGCATGAAAGCGCGCGGCTTTTCCCAGTAGAGCACATGGCGATGCAGCGTCCAGGGCATGATCAGAACTGCAATGCCCTTGGGAATATCCACGCGTTCGCCCTGCGGAGAGGTCCAGGAGTCCGCCTCGATCGCGGCCCGGTTGATCGAGGGTGCCGGCGGATAGAGCCGCATCGCCTCCTCGAAGGAGGCCCGCACATGCGGCATCAGATCGAGCCAATCCACCGGCTCCGCTCCGCTCGACAGGACCGCGTCGATTTCGGCTTCCATATTCTCGCGCACATGCGCGGAATTGGCGACGCAATAGAGCGTCCAGGCAAGCGCCCGGGCCGTGGTTTCGTGTCCCGCCCCGATGAATGTCAGGATATTGTCGGCGATTTCGTCGGTCGAAAGCCCTTGCGGTCGCTCGAGTTGCAGAAGCAGGGTCAGGAAATCCTGGGGTGCTGCGTCCGGGTCCGAGCGCATCAGCTGCCGCCGCTGGTCCATGGTCTTTGCGACGATCGCCTGGAATTCCGCCATCACCTTGGCGCCGCCGATGCGGGTGAGCCGTGGCACCCAGGAAGGCGCCAGCATCAGATCCATCGGATCGACCCGGCCCATCCGGTGCAAAAGCCGCTCGACGCTGTCGGCAAACCCCTCGGTCTCGGCGGCGATCTGGCCGGAAAACAGCGTTTCCGACAGAATTCCGTATGTCAGTTCGGTCATGTCGTTGGCGATATTGACGACGGAGTTGGTCGCCGCCGCCTCGTCGTATTTCGCGGCATATTCCTCGGTCTTCAACAGCATCTTTGCGGCAAAGCCTCGCGCATGGCGCGGCGTGAAGACCGGGGCCATGGCCTTGCGCGACCGTTTCCACACCTCGCCTTCGGCCGTCAGCAACCCGTCGCGCAGGATCGGCCGCAGAATGAGGCGGCGCACCTTGGACATTTCATAGTTCGCGGCATTCTCGACGAGGATATAGCGGATCAGGTTGGGATCATTGACGATCAGGGTGCGCTGGTTGACGAACTTCGTGTCGATCCACGGCAAGGTGTAGGAAGGCTCGCCCCACAGTTCCAGCGGATTGCGCATCACCGTGCGGATGATCTGCAGGCGCGACGGCGGCACCGTGCGGGGAACGGGCGCGGGCGGCTCGAACGGTTCGGGTCTCATATCCATGGATGGGCTTTCCGTGTGCCGCCACACATTGGCGGCCCCAACCACCCAGCTTTGCATGAAGGTATGGCTATTTCAGGAAAGCTAGAGCAGGCCTTTCAGTTCCGCCAGCTTGTCGTTGACCAGCCAGCCATAATAATTTTCCTCCGGCCACTGCACCTCGCCGCCTTTGTTTTTCGCGGCAAGTGCTGCGGCGCGCTGGTCGGGATTTCCGACATTGTAGAGGGTCGACGTGATGCCGGGATTGTCGGAAATATCCATGCCGGCGATCGATTTGTACGCATCGATGGAGTGGCGGATCGAGGCGGCCATATAGGCGAGCGACTGGTCCGGATCCATGATCGCCTTGTACACGCCGGCGGCATCGTTTTCGTCCAGCCGGTCATAGCCGGAGACACGCGACACCATGTCGGTCAGCATCAGGGCGGTCAACGGATTGATCTGGCCAAGGCCAAAAGTCTGGCCGGCAAAGAACGGCTGGAAGAACACCGCGCTGAACCGATTGTTCGGGTAGGCGGTGCCGCCGACCGTATTGCCACGGAACTGGCTGTCCCAGACACTTTCGCGGCAGCTCCAGAGCGCGTAGGAGCTCTTCTTGTCCGCGCATTTCGAAAACTCCGGACGCGACACGAAGTCGGCAACGCTTTCGCCCTCGTAGCCGAAGCGGAAACTGTCGCCGGCATAGGCGGCGGCCTTGACGTAATAGGACTGCAGCCGGTCATAGGCGTCGACATTATAGGTATGCTCGCCAACGATCGCGCCGACCATGTGAATCGGGTCGATCCCATAGGCGCGCGCCGTCGACTTGATCTTGCCCATCAGCTTGCCGTCGGTGGCCAGCAGGTTGCGCACCTTGTCATACTTCGCATCGAAGGAGGTCTTGCCGGCTTTGGTCCGGCGCACGGATGCGCCTGGCACGTCCGGCTGCTCCTGGTACCGGTTGCCCTGCGGCACCACACGAATGCCGTCCGCCATGGCGGGGCCGGTAACGGCAATCATTGCCGCGACGAGAAGCATCTGAAGGATGGGGCGCACGCTCTGTTTCCTGTGAACCTGTCTTGGCGTTCCGGATGTGCCGGGACGCATGCGGTAAAATCGTGTCGGAATCATGCCCGGCACCGGGGAAAGCCTTATCGCGTATGGGCACGACAAACAACAAGGGCACCTGCCGTTGTAGCAAGTGCCCCAATCATTCACAAAACGGGCGTCGAAAAATTACAGGATATACCGCGACAGATCCGTGTCGGCGGCGAGATCGCCGACATGCTTCTTCACGTAATCCGCGTTGATCGTCAGTGCCTCACCGGATTTGTCCGGCGCCGCATAGGAGATTTCGTCGAGAACCCGCTCCATCACCGTCTGCAGGCGCCGCGCGCCGATATTTTCGACGCTGGTATTGAGCTTGACCGCGACATCGGCCAGCGCATCGAGCGCATCCTCGGTGAAGTCCAGATTGACGCCTTCGGTTTCCAGAAGCGCCTTGTACTGACGGATCAAGCTGACCTCGGTTTCGGTCAGGATGCGGCGGAAGTCTTCCTTGGTCAGCGCCTTCAGCTCGACGCGGATCGGCAGGCGGCCCTGCAATTCCGGCAACAGGTCGGACGGCTTGGAGACGTGGAAGGCGCCCGATGCGATGAACAGGATATGATCGGTCTTCACCGGTCCATACTTGGTCGCAACCGTCGTGCCTTCGACCAGCGGGAGCAGGTCGCGCTGCACGCCTTCACGTGAAACACCCGCACCCATGCCGCCATCGCGGGCAGCGATCTTGTCGATTTCGTCGAGGAAGACGATGCCGTCATTCTCCGCCGAACGCACGGCTTCCCGCTGGATCTCCTCATTGTCGAGCAGCTTGTCGGATTCGTCGTTGATCAGGATGCCATAAGACTCCTTGACCGTCGTGCGGACCTTCTTTGTGCGCTGGCCCATCGCCTTGCCGAACATTTCCGACAGGTTGAGAACGCCAATATTGGCGCCCGGCATGCCGGGGATTTCGAAACCGCCGCCGGGCGTCGCCGTATCGGCGATCTCGATGTCGATTTCCTTGTCGTCCAGCTCGTTGGCGCGCAGCTTCTTGCGGAAACTGTCGCGGGTGGCCGGCGAAGCGGTGGCGCCGACCAGGGCGTCGAGCACGCGTTCCTCGGCATTCAGGTGCGCCTTGGCCTTGACGTCGGCGCGCTTCTTTTCGCGCACCAGGCCGATGCCGACTTCGACGAGGTCGCGGACGATCTGTTCGACATCGCGGCCGACATAACCGACTTCGGTGAATTTCGTCGCCTCGACCTTGATGAAGGGCGCGCCGGCGAGCTTGGCGAGACGGCGGGAAATCTCTGTCTTGCCGACACCGGTCGGGCCGATCATCAGGATATTCTTCGGCATCACTTCGTCGCGCAGCTCGTCACTGAGCTGCTGGCGGCGCCAGCGGTTGCGCAAGGCAATGGCGACGGCGCGCTTGGCGTCGTGCTGGCCGATGATGAACCGGTCGAGTTCCGACACGATTTCGCGGGGGGAATATGTGGTCATGATCTTCTTTCAAAAATGAGCCGGTTACGCTGATCTGCTTCGCGGTTACGCGGCATCGAGCGTTTCGACGACGACGTTGCCATTGGTGTAGACGCAGATATCGGCGGCGATCTCCATCGACCGGCGAGCGATCTCTTCGGCCGTCTTGTCCGAATCCATCAAGGCGCGGGCCGCCGCAAAGGCAAAATTGCCGCCCGAGCCGATGGCGATCGTGCCATGTTCCGGCTCAAGCACGTCGCCATTACCGGTAATGGCCAGCGTGATCGACTTGTCGGCCACCAGCATCATCGCTTCGAGATTGCGCAGATATTTATTGGTGCGCCAGTCCTTGGCAAGCTCGACGGCGGCGCGCATCAGCTGATCGGGATACTGCTCGAGCTTGGCTTCGAGCCTTTCCAGCAGCGTGAAGGCGTCGGCGGTCGCACCGGCAAAACCGGCAATCACCTCGCCCTTGCCGAGACGGCGGACTTTTCGCGCATTGCCCTTCATCACGGTCTGGCCGAGGCTCACCTGGCCATCACCCGCCATCACCACCTGTCCGCCCTTCCGGACGGTAATAATTGTTGTCATGAAACCCATCCTGCCCGGCTACCGGGCCGCTTAGACGAGCCGCACATCGGCTCCGTTGAGACCTATGTAAGAGCGCTTTTGCCGATTGCAAATAGCCCTGCATCGCACTCCCCTGCCCTGCTTAATCCGCCTGCGTTTCGCGCTTGCGAGAATCATCGCGGCAGTTCTGGATATTTCGCCCCCCGCCTGATAAGGAGCGGCTCTGTTACATTCGGGAGAACCTGATGGCCGACCAGAAAGCCAATCGCACCGGCAGCGTTTCGCGCAAGACCAACGAAACCTCGGTGACCGTGTCCGTCAATATCGACGGGACCGGTACGTCGCGGATTTCGACCGGCGTCGGCTTTTTCGACCATATGCTGGAACAGCTTTCCCGTCATTCACTGATCGACATGGACATCCTTGCCGAAGGCGACCGCCATGTGGACGATCACCACACGGTGGAAGACACCGGCATCGCCATCGGCCAGGCGCTCTCCAAGGCGCTCGGCGACCGGCGCGGTATCACCCGTTACGCCTCGCTCGATCTTGCCATGGACGAGACGATGACCCGCGCCGCCGTCGATGTGTCCGGCCGGCCGTTCCTCGTCTGGAACGTCGGTTTCTCGGCGTCGAAGATCGGCACGTTCGATACGGAACTGGTGCGCGAATTCTTCCAGGCGCTGGCCCAGCACGGCGGCATCACGCTGCACGTGCAGAACATCTACGGCGCCAACAACCATCATATCTCCGAAACCTGCTTCAAGGCCGTTGCCCGTGTGCTCCGCACGGCAACAGAGATCGATCCGCGCCAGGCAGGCCGTGTTCCCTCTACCAAGGGAACGCTGGTCTGACCGGCCATATTGAAAGTTGGCTGATATGGCCTCCTATCTGGTTTTGACATCTCCCGGCGCTCCCAAGAGCGACGAAAATGCACGGTTCGTCGCCGACAAATTTTCCTGGGCCGCCTTAGTCTTTCCGGCGATCTGGCTGCTGTATCAGCGCCAGTGGATTGCGGGTATTGCCGTCGCAATCCTGCAGGTTTTCATCGCCTTTTCGACCCCTGAGCCAAGCCTGGCGGGTTTCCTGATCGAACTGGCCTTGCGCCTGCTTGTCGCTTTGGAAGGTCCGGCCTTCGTGGCCCAGCGCCTGCAATCCGGCGGCTGGACATTGCAGTCGATCATAACCGCCGACGATCTGGCCACGGCCGAAATGATCTATGACCACGCAACCGCTGCGGACGGTGCGGCGCAAGACGAAACCGCCTGGCAGCCACCGGTGCTGCCGGCCGCGGCCGCAAAGCCTGCAGATGGCCGCGCGGCCGTCGGCCTGTTTGAAAATTATGGAGAACGCTGATGCGTGTTGCGATCATCGACTACGGATCCGGCAATCTGCGCTCGGCAACGAAGGCCTTCGAGCGGGCTGCGCGTGAAGCCGGCATCAATGCTGAAATCGAACTCACCGACAAAGCCGACCGCGTTGCCAGCGCCGACCGCATCGTCCTGCCGGGAGTCGGCGCCTATGCCGACTGCCGCCGCGGCCTCGATGCTGTCGATGGCATGCGGCAAGCACTGAACGAAGCGGTCGAGACATCCGCCCGGCCGTTCCTCGGCATCTGCGTCGGCATGCAGCTGATGTCGTCGCGCGGCCTGGAAAAGACGACCACTCAAGGGCTTGGCTGGATCAAGGGCGATGTCGTCGAGATGGTGCCCTCCGATCCCACATTGAAAATCCCGCAGATCGGCTGGAATACGCTGGCGCTGAAGAAGGCGCATCCGCTGTTTCATGGCATCAAGACTGGTGAGGATGGGCTGCATGCCTATTTCGTCCATTCCTACCATCTCGCCGTCGAAAACCCGGACGATCTGATCGCCACCACCGCCTATGGTGGCACGGTGACGGCGTTTGTTGCCCAAGGCAACAAGGCCGGGGCACAGTTCCATCCGGAAAAGAGCCAGACGCTCGGCCTCGCCCTCATCTCGAATTTTCTGCGCTGGAAGCCCTGACATGATCCTTTTTCCCGCCATCGACCTCAAAGACGGCCAGTGCGTGCGCCTCAAGCTCGGCGACATGGAACAGGCAACCGTCTACAATCCCGACCCGGGCGCACAGGCGAAGGCCTTCGAGGACCAGGGTTTCGAATGGCTGCACGTGGTCGATCTCAACGGCGCCTTTGCCGGTGAGACGGTAAACGGCGCTGCCGTCGATGCGATCCTGAAGGCCACGAGAAACCCCGTCCAGCTCGGCGGCGGCATTCGCACGCTCGACCATATCGAAAGCTGGCTGTCGCGCGGGCTTGCCCGCGTCATTCTCGGCACCGTCGCCGTACGCGACCCGGCGCTGGTGATCGAGGCCTGCCGGAAATTCCCCGGCAAGGTCGCAGTCGGCATCGACGCCAAGGGCGGCAAGGTTGCGGTCGAGGGCTGGGCGGAAGCCTCGGAACTCGGCGTCATCGAGCTCGCTCAAAAATTCGAAGGCGCCGGCGTTTCGGCAATCATCTATACTGACATCGACCGCGACGGCATCTTGACCGGTATCAACTGGGATTCGACGCTGGAACTGGCGGATGCCGTGTCGATCCCCGTCATCGCCTCGGGCGGACTTGCCTCGATGGACGATATCCGCCGCATGGTCCGGCCTGATGCGGTAAAGCTCGAAGGCGCCATTTCCGGCCGGGCGCTCTACGACGGGCGCATCGATCCGACCGAGGCGCTGGCGCTCATTCGGGGCGCGAAAGGAAAAACGGCATGACCCTCAAAGCCCGTGTCATTCCCTGTCTGGACGTCAAGGACGGCCGTGTCGTCAAGGGCGTCAGCTTCGTCGACCTGATCGATGCCGGCGATCCCGTCGAATCTGCCAAGGCCTATGATGCTGCCGGTGCCGACGAGCTCTGTTTCCTCGACATCACGGCCTCCTCCGACAACCGCGACACGATCTTCGATGTCGTCGCCCGCACCGCCGATCATTGCTTCATGCCGCTGACCGTCGGCGGCGGCGTTCGCGCCGTGGCGGATATCCGCAAGCTGCTGCTGGCCGGTGCCGACAAGGTTTCGATCAATTCGGCGGCCGTGAGCAATCCGGATTTCGTCGCCGAAGCGGCCGACAAGTTCGGTAACCAGTGCATCGTCGTCTCGATCGATTCCAAGAAAGTCTCGAAGCCCGGCGAAGAGGACCGCTGGGAGATCTTCACCCATGGCGGCCGTCAGGCAACCGGCATCGATGCCGTGACCTTTGCCGAGAAGATGGTCAAGCTCGGCGCCGGCGAACTGCTGCTCACCTCGATGGATCGCGACGGCTCGAAGTCCGGCTACGATATCGCACTGACCCGCACGATTGCCGACAGGGTTTCCGTACCGGTCATCGCATCGGGCGGTGTCGGCAATCTCGATCATATGGTCGAGGGCATTCGCGACGGCCATGCGACGGCGGTCCTTGCCGCCTCGATCTTCCACTTCGGCACCCATAGCATCGGCGAGGCGAAGCGCTATATGGCAGAGCATGGCATTGCCATGCGGCTCGATTGATCTTCAGGATAGAATAGATGAGCAATTTCAGCCTTTCCGATCTCGAAGCGATCGTCGCCACCCGGGCCAAGGCCTCGCCGGACGAATCCTGGACTGCCAAACTCGTCGCCCATGGACAGGCCAAGGCGGCCAAGAAGCTTGGCGAGGAGGCGGTGGAAACCGTGATAGCGGCCATCAGCAACGATCGCGCCAACCTCGTCGCCGAGAGTGCCGATCTGATCTATCATCTGATGGTCGTATTGAAAATTGCTGATATACCGTTGCAGGATGTGATGAGCGAACTCGAACGGCGCACAAGCCAATCGGGGCTCCAGGAAAAGGCAAGCCGGTAGACACGTCATGACAATCGTCGCAAAAGACATCGCGCCGGCCGACATTCCGGATCATTTCGACAACAAGGACTATTCGCCCTACCGGTTCTTTTCGGCGGAGGAATGGTCGCATTTTCGGGCCGACACGCCGCTGACGCTGTCGGCGGACGAAGTCCAGCGGCTGCGGTCCCTCAACGACCCCGTCGATCTCGATGAAGTGCGGCGCATCTACCTGTCGCTGTCGCGCCTTTTGTCCACACATGTGGAATCCTCGCAGAGGCTGTTTGCCCAGCGCCAGCGGTTCCTCAGCATGTCCAACGATGCCAAGACCCCGTTCGTGATTGGCATTGCCGGCTCCGTTGCCGTCGGCAAATCGACAACAGCCCGTATTCTCGCCGAGCTTCTGTCGCGCTGGCCATCGAGCCCGAAGGTCGATCTGGTGACCACCGACGGCTTCCTCTATCCCAATGCGACGCTGCTGCGGGAAAACATGATGGACCGCAAGGGCTTCCCGGAAAGCTATGATATCGGCGCTCTGTTGCGCTTCCTGTCGGCGATCAAGGCCGGCCAGCCGAACGTCAAGGCGCCGACCTATTCGCACCTGACCTATGATGTGCTGCCCGACCAGTTCCAGGTCGTCGATCGCCCGGACATCCTGATTTTCGAGGGCATCAACGTCCTGCAGTCGCGCAATTTGCCCGCTGACGGCAAGATCGTGCCGATGGTGTCGGATTTCTTCGATTTCTCGATCTATATCGACGCCGAGGAGAGCCTGATCCACACCTGGTATGTCAACCGCTTCATGCGTCTGCGCCAGACAGCCTTCCGCAATCCCGATTCCTTCTTCAAGCGTTATGCGCAGGTGAGCGAGGAAGAGGCCCTGGCGATCGCCGAGGGGCTCTGGCAGAACATCAACCTGAAGAACCTGCGCCAGAATATCCTGCCGACGCGCCCACGGGCCGACCTGATCCTGCAGAAGGGCCCCAATCACCTCACCGAGACGGTGGCACTGCGCAAGCTCTGAAGCTCACAGCGTGACGCGGCGCAGCGTCAGGTTGATGCGGCCGCCGTTTTTCAGGAGAGTCGATGTGCCGGGGTAGATTTTATCGATGCCGTGAAAGGCCAGACGTCCCTCGCCGCCAAGCACGACCACATCGCCGCTCGACAGCTTGAACGACAGGGTCCCGCCGCTGCGCTCCGTGCCGCCGACACGAAACAGGCAGCTGTCCCCCAGCGAAATCGATACGACCGGCGTTTCCAGATCTTCTTCGTCGCGATCCTGATGCAGGCCCATCCGGGCGTCGTCGGCATAGAAATTGACGAGGCAGGCCTCAGGCTCCTTTGAGGCTCCAGAGACGGTGCGCCAGATATCGAGCAGCACGTCTGGCATTGCAGGCCAGGGCTTGCCGGTAACGGGATGTTGCGGCTGGTAGCGATAGCCGCGCTCCTTGTCCGTCACCCAGCCGAGCGGCCCGCAATTGGTCATGCGCACCGACATCGGCTTGCCGGTGCGCGGCATGGCCGGGACGAACAGCGGGGCCTCTGCCACGATGGCGCGAATGCTCTTAACCAGAGCCTCCTGTTTTTCCCGGTCGAGAAAGCCCGGAATATGGCGGATACCCTTGGGCAGGATTTTCATCGAAGACCTATTCCAATCCGAGCATGGCTGGCGGCACGCCGTAGCGCTGCTGCCAGTCGGCGTAACCGACATCCGTCGGGCCAACCATGTGATCGATCAGGTTCCAGCGGCCGGATTGAAAACTCATCAGGCCATAGACGGTCAGCCCGTCCATCATGTCGGTCTCGCCGGCAAACCCTGTTTCTTCCGGATCGATCGCGCCGCCGCCCGGCCGCTGCGGCTCCACTTGCACGAAGGCCCAGTTGGGCGAGGCGCGGATGATCGTCACAACGAATTCGACGGGACCGCGCATTTCCGCCTCGACCGCCGGGCGCAGCGTATCAAGGATCGCCGAACGCTCCGCCGAGCCCTTGGCCGGCGCGCGGAACGCCTGCGCCAGCGCGGGCCCGCTGAAAACCGTTGCCGCAACGGCTAGGAAAACCAGCAGGACTGCACTGACCCTTTTCATGATCAGGCCTGATCCAGGGCCGGAATACGCAGAACCTGACCGGGATAGATCTTGTCCGGATGCGTCAGCATCGGCTTGTTGGCCTCGAAGATGACTGTGTTCTTCGCACCCTTGCCCTTGCCGTACTGCGATTCGGCGATCTTCCAGAGGTTGTCGCCCTTCTTCACGGTATAAAACACTGGCTCCTTGGCTGGCGCTGGCGCCGCAGCGCCATCGGCAACCTTGAGTTCCGCCGCTTCCACCTTCGAGATACCCAGCGTGTTGCCAACGGCGACAACAGCCTTTTCAAAGGCGGATTGGTCCTTCACCACGCCGGTGAGCACGACCTTGTCGCCCTCGACCGCAACGTCGACCTTGTCGGTACCGAGATCGTGGGAGGCCAGTTCCTTCTTCACCGCTTCGACATCCGGCGCATCGTCATCGCCGCCGATACCAAGCTTCTTGCCGGCACTCTTGATAAAGCTGAACAGACCCATCGCGCATCTCCTTTTGCGGGTATCTTCAACCCTAACAGAGTGCAGTGATAGGGAAAAAACAAGGCCTGGATGAAAATTGCAGCGATCAATCGTTCTGCGGGCGTCCGCGCATCTTCTTGACTTCGCCGCGCCCGGTCTTTTCCTTCAGGCGGCGTTCGATCGAGCCTTTGGTCGGCTTGGTTTTCCGGCGCGGCGGCGGCGGCGGTTCGGCAGCCTTCAGGATCAGCTCCTTCAGCCGCTCGCGGGCGTCCTCGCGGTTGCGCTCCTGGCTGCGGAAACGGCTCGCCTCGATCATCAGAACGCCATCCTTGGAGACCTTGCGGCCAGCCAGCTTGACGGCGTTGTCACGCACCCGCTCCGGCAAGGCCGGCGAGGCGACGATGCCGTAGAACAGCTGAACCGCGGTCGAGACCTTGTTGACGTTCTGTCCGCCCGGGCCACCGGCCAGCACGAATTGCTCCGTCAGCTCCCAGCCGGCGATGACGATGCGGTCGTTGATGTAAAGCGGATCGCTGGCCATGTGGTTTCATCCTTCCACCGCTCTATCTCACAGGATGGCAGCGTTGAAAACGCGCGAACCCGCCGCCAACGCAAAAACCCGGCACTTTCGCGCCGGGTTTCACGTGAATCATAGCCTGCAATCTATGCTGGCGGCTGATTATTCCGCCGCGAGCTTGGCGCCGGGGGCCGCATCGCGGACGCTGCCGTCGACATGGCTTTCGAACTTGGCGAAGTTGGTGACGAACATGTCGATCAGCTTGCGGGCCTGCGCGTCATAGGCAACGCCATCGCTCCAGGTCGAGCGCGGATCAAGGATGCTGCTGTCGATACCGGGAACCGAAACTGGAACGGCAAAGCCGAAATTGCTGTCGGTGCGGAATTCGGCCGAGGCCAGCGAGCCGTCAAGCGCTGCAGCGAGCAGCGCCCGCGTTGCCTTGATCGGCATGCGGCTTCCCACGCCATAGGCGCCGCCGGTCCAGCCGGTATTGACCAGCCAGCAATTGACGCCGTGTTCGGCAATCAGTGTCTTGAGCAGGTTACCGTATTCGGACGGATGACGCGGCATGAAGGGTGCGCCGAAGCAGGTCGAGAACGTTGCTTCCGGCTCGGTCACGCCCCTTTCCGTGCCAGCCACCTTGGCGGTGTAGCCGGACAGGAAGTGGTACATGGCCTGATCGGGCGTCAAACGGGCGATCGGCGGCATAACACCGAAGGCATCGGCCGTCAGCATGATGATCGTGCCGGGATGCCCAGCCGTTCCCGACTTGCTGGCATTCGGGATGAAGTCGAGCGGATAGGCGCAACGGGTGTTTTCGGTCAGCGAACCGTCGTTAAAGTCCGGCTTGCGGTTTTCATCGAGCACGACGTTTTCGAGTACCGTACCGAAACGGCGGGTGGTCGCGAAGATTTCCGGTTCGGCTTCTGCCGACAGGCGAATGGTCTTGGCATAGCAGCCGCCTTCGAAGTTGAAGATGCCGTGGTCGCCCCAGCCATGTTCGTCATCGCCGATCAGCGTGCGCTTCGGATCGGCCGACAGCGTCGTCTTGCCGGTGCCCGACAGGCCGAAGAAGACGGCTGCGTCGCCATCCGGGCCGACATTCGCCGAGCAATGCATCGGCATCACGCGCTTGGCCGGCAGCAGGTAGTTGAGCATGGTGAAGACGGCTTTTTTCATCTCGCCGGCATAGGACGTGCCGCCGATCAGAATGATGCCCTTGGTGAAGTTGCAGGCGATCACCGTCTCGGTGCGGCAACCATGGCGTGCTGGATCGGCCTTGAAGTCCGGCAGGTCGATGATCGTCAGCTTCGGTGCGAAGGCGGCGAGTGCAGCCTTTTCGGGGCGGATCAGAAGATTGCGGATGAACAGGGAATGCCAGGCGAATTCGGTAATGACGCGCGTCGGCAGGGCATTTTCCGCATCGGCGCCGCCGATCAGGTCCTGCGCATACAGCGACTTGCCCTTGGCATGATCGAGCATATCCTGATGCAGAACCGCAAAATGCTCCGGCGACATTGCATTGTTGTTGTCCCACCAGATTTCGCCCGTGGTGTTTTCATCGCGAACGACGAATTTGTCCTTCGGCGAACGGCCGGTGTGCTGGCCCGTCAGGGCACGCACGGCACCGTCTGAAGTCAGCTGCGCTTCGCTGCGGCGCAGGATTTCCTCATAGAGTTCAGCAGTGCCAAAGTTGTACCGAACCATGTCCAGGTTGGTGAAACCGATTGATTCCAGTCCAAGGGATGGGTTGCGAACGCCGAGTTCCTTCATGGTCCAGCTTTCCTCCGTGGTTTGCCGACAGAACGTTGTATGTTAGCGACCATAAAAGGATGGAGCGGAAAAGACAAGATTGCTGTCTTAAAAAATATAATGATTTCAGTATATTAATCGATTTAAAGGAAATTATCGCTTTTTTAATCGGTTKAATCGCGCTTTTCCGAGCACCGATTTTTTGCGCGAAACGCCTGCTTTGCGTCGCGCTCGTTGCATTTGCATTTTACTTCGCCACAATTTGTTCCACCTTTATACTCATGAAACGCATCTTACCGCAGCAGAGACCCGGACAACCGGGTTGGCCTCGGAGGCGCAGCGAAATGGTGGAGCCCTATACGATGCAGACGATTGCACTTGTCGATGACGACCGGAACATCCTGACCTCGGTGTCGATTGCGCTGGAGGCGGAAGGCTATAAGGTCGAAACCTACACCGACGGTGCCTCGGCTCTCGACGGATTGCTTGCCCGGCCGCCGCAGCTGGCGATCTTCGATATCAAGATGCCGCGCATGGACGGCATGGAGCTTCTGCGCCGCCTGCGTCAGAAGTCCGATATACCGGTGATCTTCCTGACATCCAAGGATGAGGAAATCGACGAGCTGTTCGGCCTGAAAATGGGCGCCGACGATTTCATTACCAAGCCCTTTTCGCAACGCCTGCTGGTTGAGCGCGTCAAGGCGATCCTGCGCCGCTCGGCCAACCGGGAAGCGGCGGCTGCCGCAAACAGCGGTGGCAACGCGGCCAAGAGTGCCGCCGACATCCAGGCACGCTCGCTGGAACGCGGCCAGCTGTCGATGGACCAGGAGCGACACACCTGCACCTGGAAGAACGAGCCGGTGACGCTGACGGTCACTGAGTTCCTCATCCTGCATTCGCTGGCCCAACGTCCCGGCGTGGTGAAGAGCCGCGATTCGCTGATGGACGCGGCCTATGACGAGCAGGTCTATGTCGACGACCGCACTATCGACAGCCACATCAAGCGGCTGCGCAAGAAGTTCAAGATGGTCGACAACGACTTCGACATGATCGAAACGCTTTACGGCGTCGGCTACCGCTTCCGCGAATCGGCCTGAGCTGGGCCTCATCTCTTCGCCACACCGGATATGGCTGCGATGGGCAAGACTGGCGTGGTCACGGGCGGAGCTGTATGATACGGCTCCGCGCCAAGACGGGACGCAAAGAACCGATCTCCATTTTTGCCTCGGGCTTTTGCCGCGAGGCGACGGCAGCCAGGTCTGCCACTGAACGGCAGCAAAACTGCCACTGATATGCAGGGGCCGCGAAAGCGGGAGTTGAAGGCTTGGTCGAAGTCTTGCGAAACATCGATATGGATGACGGCGAAACACGGGCGGCTTCCGGCCGCAAGTGGGCGCATCCCTTCACGTTGATTCGCAGGATTTTCGGCAATGCCGTCTTTTCCAGCCTGACCCGCCGTATCCTGTTCTTCAATCTCGTCGCGCTCGTCGTTCTCGTCGGCGGCATCATGTATCTGAACCAGTTCCGCGAAGGACTGATCGATGCGCGCGTCGAAAGCCTTCTGACGCAAGGGGAAATCATCGCCGGCGCCATCGCGGCGTCTGCCTCCGTCGATACCAACTCGATCACCATCGATCCCGAGAAGCTTCTGGAACTGCAGGCGGGCCAAAGCATCACGCCGCTGCCAAGCGACGAGGATCTCGAATTCCCGATCAATCAGGAGCGTGTCGCACCGGTGTTGCGGCGGCTGATCTCGCCGACCCGCACCCGCGCCCGCCTGTTCGATGCCGATGCCGACCTCTTGCTTGATTCCCGCCATCTCTATACCGGCGGCCAGGTGCTGCGTTTCGACTTGCCGCCGATCGAACCGGAAGCCGTGACATGGTCCGAGCGGCTGAACTCCTGGTTCAACCGGGTGCTGCAACCGGGCAACCTGCCGCTCTACAAGGAACCGCCAGGTGGCAACGGCGCGATCTATCCCGAAGTCATGAACGCGCTGACCGGCGTTCGGGGCGCCGTTGTCCGCGTTACCGAAAAGGGCGAGCTGATCGTCTCCGTCGCCGTTCCCGTTCAGCGTTTTCGCGCGGTTCTCGGCGTACTGCTGTTGTCGACACAGGCGGGCGATATCGACAAGATCGTTCATGCCGAGCGGCTGGCCATCATCCGCGTGTTCGGCATCGCCGCGCTGGTCAATGTCATCCTGTCGCTGCTGCTGTCGAGCACGATCGCCAACCCGCTCAGGCGCCTGTCGGCCGCCGCCATCCGCGTGCGGCGTGGCGGTGCCAAGGAGCGCGAGGAAATTCCGGATTTCTCGTCGCGCCAGGACGAGATCGGCAACCTGTCCGTCGCGCTGCGCGAAATGACGACGGCGCTCTACGACCGCATCGCCGCGATCGAGAATTTTGCAGCCGACGTCAGCCATGAATTGAAGAACCCGCTGACCTCGCTGCGCAGCGCCGTTGAAACGCTGCCGCTCGCACGCACCGACGATTCCAAGAAGCGTCTAATGGACGTCATCCAGCACGACGTGCGCCGTCTTGACCGCCTGATCAGCGACATTTCCGATGCCTCAAGGCTCGATGCCGAGCTTGCCCGCAGCGATGCCAAGGCCGTCGATCTGGAAAAACTGCTCGGTGGCCTTGTCGATATTTCCCGGCAGATCCGCAGCGGCAAGAAGGCTGTCGAGCTGAGTTTCATCGTCGAGCGCAAGGACAATCCGAAGGCGCGCTTCGATGTCGGCGGCTACGAGCTGCGCATCGGCCAGATCATCACCAACCTGATCGAGAATGCCCGCTCGTTCGTTCCGGACCAGGGCGGCCGCATCGTTCTGCGCCTGACCCGGACCCGCAGCCGCTGCATCATCTATGTCGAGGACAACGGCCCCGGCATCCAGGCCGAAGACATCGACCGGATCTTCGAACGCTTCTACACCGACCGGCCGGAGGCTGAGGATTTTGGTCAGAATTCGGGCCTTGGTCTTTCCATCTCACGCCAGATCGCCGAGGCCCACGGCGGCTCGCTGAAGGCCGAGAATATGTTGAACGCGGCAGGCCAGATCACTGGCGCCCGCTTCATCCTTTCGCTTCCGATCGAGAACCACGCGTGACAAGCGAAGCGGTCAATGTTCACGCGACTGCCGTGGTGCTGGGAACCTGCGGCTTCCTCTTCGTCGGCCCGTCCGGCGCGGGCAAGACCACACTGGCGCTTTCCTGCATGACGGCAGCGAAGAATGCCGGGTTGTTTGCCGCCCTCGTGTCGGATGATCAGGTGCTGATTTCTGCGCGCAACGGCCGCATCATCGCCCGCCGCCCGGCATCGATCCGAGGGCTCGCCGAGATCCGCGGCACCGGCATCGTCGAGGCCGAGACCATCGGAGCTGCCGTTCTCGACTGCGCCATTCTGCCTGTCAAACCGCCGTTTGAGCCCCGTATGCCGCCGGAAAACGAGACGTTTTTGCTTGCCCACGGTAATTTTTTACCGCTCAGGCGGTTGCCCCTGGCAGAGAGCTTGAATTCCTTCGAATTTTTGCGGCTTGTTTTGCCCCAAAATGCCAATTTTCAAGGACAATGATGCCTTTTAAGGCAGCATTTCCGGATTTTTAACTTGCCATTCGCCTTTTCCTTGCCAAGATGGCCGCCCTAAAGGTGGACGAAATTGCTGCATTGCGATATCTGACCATCCTTGAGATTTGCAGATGCAGTTGGAGCAAAGACATTATGATCGGACTTGTGCTTGTCACGCACGGCAAGCTGGCTGAAGAGTTTCGTCATGCGCTGGAGCATGTCGTTGGTCCGCAAAAGTCGATCGAGACTGTCTGCATCGGCCCCGAAGATGATATGGACCAGCGCCGTCAGGACATTCTGCACGCCGTCCTCGCAGCCGACGAAGGCAATGGCGTTATCATCCTCACCGACATGTTCGGCGGCACGCCCTCCAATCTGGCAATCTCGGTGATGCAGAGCGGCACCGTCGAGGTCATTGCCGGTGTCAACCTTCCCATGCTGATCAAACTGGCCGGCGTCCGTGGCGAAAGCGATATGGACAAGGCACTCGTCGAAGCGTCCGAAGCAGGCAGGAAATACATCAATGTCGCAAGCCGTGTCCTCAGTGGAAAATAACGGGACGCCGGTCATGACTCTCTCCCGTGACCTTCTGATCGTCAACAAGCGCGGATTGCATGCCCGCGCCTCGGCCAAGTTCGTGCAGACGGTTGAGGGCTATGATGCCGAGATCCACGTCTCGAAGGACGGCATGACGGTCGGCGGCACCTCGATCATGGGCCTGATGATGCTGGCCGCCAGCACCGGCTCTTCGGTCTCCGTCACCTCCAGTGGCCGCCAGGCACAGGAGGCGCTCGATGCGCTCGATGCGCTGGTTGCCGACAAGTTCGGCGAAGAAATCTGACGCGCGCCAGATGAGAGACATAAAGACATAAAGACCTCTTTATGTCCTGTTGCTCCTTTTTACGTTTCCTGATAATTGAGGAACAAACTTCCTGTTGACTGCAGGAAGTGCCGAATTTTAGTGCGCCCTGCCCGGCCCTGCCAAAACGTCAGGTCTTAATGCACGGCACCAGCCCGGAGACTTTTATGAGCACGAAAAACGACTATCTGGTTGCGGATATCGGTCTTGCCGATTTCGGCCGCAAGGAAATCACCATCGCCGAGACCGAAATGCCGGGCCTGATCGCCTGCCGCGAGGAATTCGGCACCGCGAAGCCCCTGAAGGGCGCGCGCATCACCGGCTCGCTGCACATGACCATCCAGACGGCCGTTTTGATCGAGACGCTGGTTGCTCTCGGCGCCGAGGTACGCTGGGCATCCTGCAACATCTTCTCGACGCAGGACCACGCCGCGGCAGCCATCGCCGCCACCGGCGTTCCGGTCTTCGCGGTCAAGGGCGAAAGCCTCGAAGAATACTGGACCTATACGGACCAGATCTTCCAGTGGGCCGACGGCGGCGTTTCCAACATGATCCTCGATGACGGCGGCGACGCCACCATGTACATCCTGCTCGGTGCCCGCGCCGAAGCCGGCGAGGACGTTCTGTCGAAGCCTGAATCCGAGGAAGAAGAAATCCTCGTCGCCCAGATCAAGAAGCGCCTTGCCGCTTCGCCGGGCTGGTTCACCAAGCAGCGCGACGCCATCAAGGGCGTGACGGAAGAAACCACCACCGGCGTCAACCGTCTCTACCAGCTGCATGCCAAGGGCCTGCTGCCCTTCCCGGCCATCAATGTTAACGATTCGGTTACCAAGTCGAAGTTCGACAACAAGTATGGCTGCAAGGAATCGCTGGTCGACGGCATCCGCCGCGGCACCGACGTGATGATGGCCGGCAAGGTTGCCGTCGTCTGCGGTTATGGCGATGTCGGCAAGGGTTCTGCCGCTTCGCTCTCCGGCGCCGGCGCCCGCGTCAAGGTCACGGAAGTCGATCCGATCTGCGCCCTGCAGGCCGCCATGGACGGGTTTGAAGTCGTTCAGCTCGAAGACGTCGTGTCTTCGGCCGACATCTTCATCACGACGACCGGCAACAAGGACGTCATCCGCATGGACCACATGCGCGAGATGAAGGACATGGCGATTGTCGGCAACATCGGCCACTTCGACAACGAGATCCAGGTTTCCGCGCTGCGCAACCTGAAATGGACCAACATCAAGCCGCAGGTCGACCTGATCGAGTTCCCGAAGGGCAACCGCATGATCCTTCTGTCGGAAGGCCGCCTGCTCAACCTCGGCAACGCAACCGGCCACCCGTCCTTCGTGATGTCGGCATCGTTCTCCAACCAGGTCCTGGCCCAGATCGAACTGTTCACCAAGGGTGCACAATACGACAAGGGCGTCCACATTCTGCCGAAGCACCTCGACGAAAAGGTCGCGCGCCTTCATCTGGCAAAGCTCGGCGCCAAGCTGACGGAACTTTCGGAAGAGCAGGCCGGCTATATCGGCGTAACGCCGCAGGGCCCGTTCAAGTCTGAACACTACCGCTACTAATCCTTACCCGGATAATCCACAAGATATAGAAGGCCGCGATCTTGACAGAAGATCGCGGCCTCTTTTTTTGCCCCGCCCTTCCCGACGATTCCCCGAAGGCGTATGTTTTTGGCACAATGATTCGTGACGAAGATGCGGAACAGACGCGTCACGGATGGGATGTCTTGTCGTTGAGGCGGCATGCAGACGAAGACATTGCCGGACTGCAATCGGAATTGAATGAGGCCTGCCCGGGCGGAATTTCGATTTAGCACTGCGTGGCGATTTGCAACCGGACCAAAGAGCTTTGAAACGACCCGCCGAAAGGCCGGGGCACGCTTCAAAGTATTGAATACACATATGATCGCCGTGATTCGGGTTTCCGGCGCTTCGATTGTATGTGGGGCAAACGGGGAAGCACGCCATGGAAACAGGTCCTTTGAAACGCGCCGGCGGCCGGATTCCGTCTTCGTTGCGCCGGCTCATGGCAAGCGCGGCATTTGCTGCTCTCGCCGGTCCTGCTCTTGCTGCCGCTGAGGGCGTCGCCACAGCCAACATCTTCGGCTCTTCCGAGGTCGTTACCTTTTCCGTCCTGATCGGCGTCGTTTCTGCGGCCATGCTCTCTGCCATCTGGCTGATCCGCCAGCGCGGCAATATGGAGACCGATAACCGCGAACTGAACACGGCGTTGGCCGACGCCAACCACCGGATTTCGCGTTTCCAGGCGCTGATCGCCGACAAGAACCGCCGCATCGTCGTCTGGGAAGGCCAGTCGAACAAACCCGAATTCCTCGGCCACCTGCCGGCCGAAACCGGTGCCCCGCAGGACGACCGCGATTTCCTCGCCTTCGGCCGCTGGCTTAAATCGCAATCGGCATCGGAGCTGGAAAAAGCCATCGAACTGCTGCGCTCTGGTGCCCAGAGCTTCGATCTTATTGTCGAAACCAGCCGCAGTGAAATCATCGAGGCCCAGGGCCGCGTCTCCGGCGGCCGGGCATTCGTCCGTTTTGTCGCACTCAACAATCTGCGGGCCGAGCTTGCGGAAGTGAAGATGGAACGCGATCGCCTGCACGGCTCCCTGTCCAACCTGCACACGCTGCTTGACGCCATCGATCTACCCGTCTGGCAGCGCGGGCCGGACGGCGCTATCCTCTGGGTGAACGACGCCTATGCCGAAGCCGTTGAAGCGACCGGTCCCGCCGCGGCGGTGCAGGAAAGTCGCGAGCTTCTGGCAACCGTTGCCCGTGAGAAGATCCGCGCCTTCAGCACCTATGATTCGCCCTATCGCGAAAAGGTCTCCACAGTTGTCCGTGGAAACCGGACATTCTTCGATGTGGTGGACACCAAAAGCATGAGCGGTTCGGCAGGCATGGCGATCAACGTCTCCGACGTCGAGGCGGTGCGCGAGGAATTGAACCGCACCTTGAAGAGTCACGCCGAAACGCTCGATCATCTGGCAACGCCCGTGGCGATCTTCGACGGCAGCCAGCAGCTGCAATTCTACAACCAGGCTTTCCAGCGCCTGTGGGACCTCGACATGAGCTTCCTCGAGCGTAAGCCCGGCAATGGCGAGATACTGGACCGGCTGCGCGCCCTCGGCAAGCTGCCGGAGCAGCTGAACTGGAAGCAATGGAAGGATTCGGCGCTCGCCGTCTATCAGGCGATCGAGACGCAATCCGACCTCTGGCACCTGCCCAACGGCCAGACCCTGCGCGTGTTCGCAACCGCCCGTCCGCAGGGCGGAGCGACCTGGGTGTTCGAGAACCTGACGGAAAAGGTCGATCTGGAAACCCGCTACAACACGCTTGTCCAGGTCCAGGGTGAGACCATCGACCATTTGTCGGAAGGTGTGGCCGTGTTCGGTCCGGATGGCCGTATCAAGCTGTCCAATCCTGCCTTCCGCGCACTTTGGGGCGTCACGGAAATCGAGGCGAAGCCCGGCACGCATATCCGCGCCATCGAGCAGGCCTGCGCGCCGTCCTACGACCAACCGGATGGCTGGAAGCGGTTTTCACATCTTATCACCAGCTTCGACGACGAGCGCCCGTCATGCCAGGGCATTCTTGAATTGCGGACCGGGTTGATCCTTGATTTTGCCGTCATTCCGCTGCCAAATGCCCAGACCATGCTGACCTTCGTCAACATCACCGACAGTGTGCGGGTCGAACGCGCGCTCACGGAAAAGAACGACGCGCTGCGGATGGCGGATCACCTGAAAAACGATTTTGTCCAGCACGTGTCCTATGAGCTGCGCTCGCCGCTGACCAATATCATCGGTTTCGCGGATCTTTTGAAAACGCCGGCCTTCGGCTCCCTGACGGAGCGGCAGGCCGAGTATGTCGATCACATCTCGACATCCTCCTCGCTGCTTTTGACCATCGTCAACGACATCCTCGATCTGGCAACCGTCGATGCGGGTATCGTCGAGCTCGACCTGTCGGAAATCAACCTGACGGATTTCCTCGACGAGGTGTCGCTGCAGATGGCCGACAGGCTGCAGGAAAGTGCCGTCACCTTGCAGATCGATACGCCGGATATGCTGGGCCTGTTCGTTGCCGATCACCAGCGCCTGAAGCAGATTCTCATCAAGCTTTTGACCAATGCCGCCAACTTTGCGCCTGACGGCAGCACCGTCAGCCTGAAATGCCGCCGCGACGGCAGCGACTTCGTCTTCAGCGTCACCGACAACGGAGCCGGCATCCCGCAGGACGTTCTCGACACCGTGTTCAAGCGGTTCGAAAGCCACGGCCAGCACGGTGGCGCGGGCCTTGGCCTGTCCATCGTCGAAAGCTTCGTCAGCCTCCACCACGGCACTGTATCGATCCGCAGCCGCGAAGGCGAAGGCACGGAAGTCACCTGCCGTATCCCGTCCGGCGACCTGCCGAGAATAGCCGCGGCGGAATAATGCAAGCGCTCAAGCTCACCCTTAAGGACGAGGCGGCCACCATCGAGCTCGGCGAAGACCTGGCGCTGGCCTTGAAGGCCGGCGACTGTCTGGCGCTTTCCGGTGACCTCGGTGCCGGCAAATCGACGCTGGCGCGCGCCTTTCTGCGCGCCATGGCGGATGACGAGGCGCTGGAGGTGCCAAGCCCGACCTTCACGCTGGTGCAGAGCTATGCGCTGAGAATTCCCGTTTCGCATTTCGATCTCTACCGGCTGGCGGATGTGTCGGAACTCGACGAGCTGGGTTTTGACGAGGCCCTCTCCGAGGGCATCTGCCTCGTGGAATGGCCAGAAAATGCCTTGGCAGCGCTGCCAAAATCACGATTGACCGCCACGTTTTCCCATCTCGGCGACGGACGTACCGTTACGCTTTCCGGCGAACCGGCTGCCCTTTCCCGGATCGAACGCAGCCTTGCCATTCGCGCTTTCCTGCGGCAACGCGGGTATGGCCATGCCAAGCGCCGCCATCTCAGCGGCGATGCTTCCGCGCGCGCCTATGAGCGTATTCTCGTGCCCGGAGAACCTGCGCTGATCCTGATGGACTCGGCCCGTCACAAGCCCGGCCCCATCCTTCAGGACGGCAAATATTATCAGCAGCTTGCCCATCTTGCCGAAGACGTCATCCCCTTCGTCGCCATTGCCCGCGACATCCGGGAAAAAGGATTTTGCGCGCCGCACGTCTATGAAAGCGATCTCGATGCCGGCATTCTGCTGATCGAGGACCTCGGCAGCGAGGGCGTTCTTGACGCCGAAGGACAACCGGTTGCCGAACGCTATCTGGAAAGCGTCCGTGCCCTTGCGCATCTGCATGCACAGCCGGTGACGCAGGACATATCGCTTTCTCCGTCCGTCACGCACCATATTCCCGACTTCGATCGCACGGCGATGAAGATCGAGACCAGCCTGCTGATCGACTGGTACCTGCCGTGGAAGCGCGGCGACAAGGCTTCCGATGCCGAGCGCGCCAGCTATTTCGCGGTATGGGATCAGCTGATCGATCTCCTTGCGACCTCGGAAAAGAAGCTTTTGCTGCGGGATTTTCATTCGCCGAACATCATCTGGCGCGGCGATCGCTCCGGTTTTGACCGCATCGGCATCATCGATTTCCAGGATGCGATGATCGGCCCGACGGCTTATGACGTCGCCTCCATCTCGCAGGATGCCCGCGTCACCATCGAACCGGATCTGCGCGAAGAGATGCTCTCGCTCTACTGCAGGCAACGCCACGCTCTCGGCACGTTCGACGAAACGATTTTCCGGCGCGACTGGCATCTGATGTCGGCGCAGCGCAATTGCAAGCTCGCCGGCATTTGGGTGCGCCTCATGCAGCGCGACCAGAAACCCTTCTACATGAAGCACATGCCGCGGACATTTTCCTATCTTGAAATGGCGCTGAAACACGAAGCGCTCGCGCCCTTGCGCGATTGGTGCATAAAGGCTGGAATCCTCTACAGCGCCGCGCGTCATGAATGACGCGCAAAGGACGCTGTAGCGCTTTAATTCGTTGCATAATTTTTCCTTAAATCGATTCCGGTTTAAGGAATTATGCAGGAGGCCGAATCAGCGGCCGAAGATTCAGTGGATCACGTGCTGCCCATGCCCATCATCGAAAACGCCATGGTGCTCGCCGCAGGGCTTGGCACCCGCCTGCGCCCCATTACCGATACCCTGCCGAAGCCACTGGTTCCGATCGCGGACAAGCCGATGATCGACTATGTGCTCGATTTGCTGGAGGCCGCAGGCGTTTCGACGGCAGCAGTCAACGTCCATCATTTCGCCGGCCAGATGGAGGCGCATCTTGCCAAACGCAGCCGCCCGGCGATCGTCATTTCCGACGAGCGGGCCGCCCTGATGAATTCCGGCGGCGGGTTGGCGAAGGGATTGAAACTGCTTCCCGAAGGCCCGGTTCTGGTGATGAATGCCGACCTGTTCTGGGTTGGAGAAAAGCCGGGAGCGCCTTCTAATCTTCAGCGGCTCGCATCCTTCTTCGACCCGGAAAGCATGGACATGGCGCTGCTCTGCGTGCGCAACGAAGACACGACCGGCCATAACGGCAAGCTGGATTTCTCGCTCGATCCGGACGGGCGGCTGTCGCGCTACAAGGACGGCATGGACAATCCCGTCGTCTATGCAGGCGCCATCGCGCTGCACAGCAGGCTTTTCGCTGATGCCCCGGACGATGCCTTCAACCTCAACATCTACTTTGACCGGGCAATTGCGCAAAACAGGCTTTTCGGCATCGTTCTCGACGGTCATTGGCTGACGGTCGGGACGCCCGAAGCGATCGGCCTGGCCGAGAACGCCATCCGCCAGTTCGAAGCGGGAGCCTCATGACGTGACGGGAGCCGTCTCCAACGTCTTCACCATTCCCCCCGGCCTCCCCTTCCTGAAGACCGTGGTCGAAAAGCTATGCTCGGGCGAACTGGTTCCCGGTTTTCGTTACGATACGGCCGACCCGCTCTCGCTTGCCGGCGTGACGATCTTCGTGCCGACCCGGCGCTCGGCCCGTGTGCTGCGCTCAGAGCTGGTTGATTGCCTCGGTGGACGTTCGGCGATCCTGCCGATGATACGGGCGCTCGGCGAAACCGATGACGACAGCGGTTTCTTCGATGCCGAAATCCCGGCGATCCTCGATCTCGCCCCGCCTTTGCCCAATGTCGCCCGGTTGATCGAGCTTGGTTGCCTCATTCTTGCCTGGCGCAACCAGCTGCCGAAAGCGGTTCTCGACGTGCACGCAGAAAGTCCGCTGATCGCGCCGGCCAGCCCCGCCGACGCCATCTGGCTGGCGCGCAATCTCTCCGAGATCATCGACGCGATGGAAACGGAGGAACTGGACTGGGACGCGCTCGACCGGCTCGACGACGCCGACCATGCCCTCTGGTGGCAGCTGACGCTGGCGTTTCTGAAGATTGCCAGCACCTATTGGCCGGCGCGGCTGGAGGAGCTCAAGCAATCTTCTCCCGCCCGTCACCGCAACGCGATCCTTGAAGCCGAGGCCCAGCGCATTGCCAGCGGCAAGGTTACCGGCCCGATCATTATTGCCGGCTCCACGGGCTCTATCCCGGCAACCGCCAAGCTGATCGCCGCGGTCCAGAAACTTCCAAACGGCACCATCGTCCTTCCAGGCCTCGACCAGACGATGAGCGACGCCGAATGGATGATGATCGCGCCGGAAACAGAAAAGCTTGCCGGCAGGCCGGATCCGGCGAGCCGCAGCCATCCGCAATATGGGTTCTTCCGTCTTTTGAAGCGTATGGAGGTTTCCCGCCATGACGTCGCTGTCCTGGGCGTCCCGGCGCCGGATCTCGACTATCGCGCAGAGCTGATTTCCCACGCTCTTCTGCCGGTCCAGGCGACCAGCAGCTGGACGGCTCTGCGCAGCGGCGTCGATCCGGCCGGGCTGACAGCGGCCTTTGCCGATGTGGCGCTGATCGAAACGGCCAATGAGCGTGAGGAGGCAACCGCCATCGCCATTGCCCTGCGACTTGCCCTCCACGACAACGAGGAAAGCCAGGCTGCCCTCATTACCCCGGACCGGGACCTCGCCCGCCGGGTGGCCTGCGAACTCATGCGCTTCGGCATCGAAGCCGACGATTCGGCCGGTACGCCACTCTCGTCCACCGGTCCCGGTAGCCTGGCACGACTGCTGCTTGAAGCGGCGCTGCGTCCGGGCGACCCGGTGCCGATCGTGGCTCTTCTCAAACATCCGCTCGCCCGTTTCGGCCTCGCCGCCGACATGATGAATACGGCTGCAACGACGCTGGAACTGATGGCTCTGCGTGGCGGCACCGGCAGCGCGGATATTTCCGAACTGGAAACCCTTCTCGACCAGACGCTGCAGAATGAAATCGGCAAAAAACATCTGCCGGAATGGCGCGGCCAAGTCGATGACGAGGCAATCGAGCAGGCTCGCGATCTTGCCAGGCGGATCGCCGCGGCGTCGGAGCCGCTCGCCGGCACATTGGTGCGCCACCACAGAAGCGGCCGTGGGTTGACTGCAGCCTTGCCGCTGTCGCAGTGGGCAGAGAAAACCGGCGCCGCTCTGGAGGCGGCTGCCATGGATGAACACGGCAGCCTTGCCGGCCTCTGGTCGGGTGAAGCCGGCGAAGCACTGGCGGTGCTGCTGCGCTCCGTCATCGACACCGAGGGCCAGCTGACGGCTGACGGGCCGCAGTGGAGCGATATTGTCGAAGCCTTGTCGGCAAGCGAATCGATCAAGCCGCGCTCGATGCGTCATCCGCGCGTGTTCATATTCGGCGCACTCGAATCCCGCCTGCAAAGCGTCGATCTCGTGGTTCTCGGCGGCATGAACGAAGGCACCTGGCCCGGCCAGACGGCCAATGATCCCTTCCTGTCGCGAACCATGAAGACCTCGATGGGCCTTGAGCCGCCAGAACGGCGGATCGGCCAGCTGGCGCATGATTTCCAGATGGCCTGCGGTACACGCAAACTCATTTTGACGCGCGCCATGCGCAAGGGCGCGACGCCGACGGTCGCCTCGCGCTGGCTGCAGCGTCTTCTGGCGGTCGGTGGCAAGGCGTTTGCCGGAAAGCTGCGTGAAAACGGCCGGGATTATCAGCAATGGGCCGGCATGCTCGACCAGGGCGCCACCCAGCCGCTGGCCAAAAGACCGGAGCCGAAACCATCGGCGGAGCACCAGCCGCGCAGCTATTCCTTCAGCGAGGTGAGCCGGCTACGGCGCGACCCCTACGCCGTCTATGCGCGCCGGATTCTGCGCCTGCAGCCCATCGATCCGTTCAACCGCGATCCGGGTGCGGCCGAGCGTGGCACGCTGTACCACAAGATCGTCGAGCGTTTCGTGCGCGCCCAGCTGGATGCCACGTCCCCGCAAGCGCAGGCGGAAATGAGCCGGATTCTCAACGAGGCGTTCGACGAGCAGGCGCTGCCCGCCCATATCGATATCGTCTGGCGGCCGCGCTTTGCCGCCGTCGGCAAGGCTTTCATCGACTGGGAAGTCAGCCGCCAGGGCGATATCCGCAAAAGCTTCACCGAACTCTACGCCTCGATGGACCTTGGCGTTTCCGGCATCAAGCTGACGGGGATAGCCGACCGGATCGACATTCTCGGCGACGGCAGCGCCGTGATCGTCGACTACAAGACGGGATCGAACCCCTCGATCAACGAGGCCCGCGCCCTGCTCGATCCGCAGCTTGCGCTGGAAGCGGCAGCGTTGAAAGCCGGAGCATTTCAGAAGGCGGGGCCGAAGCATCCGCAGTCGCTGCTCTATGTCCGCCTGAAACCCGGCGAACGGTTTGCCGTTCAGGAGGTCAACAACGAACATGCCAAGGCCCGCGCCAATGTCGAGACCAAGTCGGCCGAGCAACTGGCTGAGGATTCGCTGAAGGAGCTGACCGGGCTTCTTGCCGCCCTGATGAGCGGCAAATACGGCTTTGCTTCGCGGCTGATCGTCCAGAAGGAGCGCGACTACGGCGGCGAGTACGACCATCTGGCCCGGGTCGCCGAATGGGCGACGGCGGAAGGTGAGGATGACGGCAATGAGGGATGACGATTTCGGCCCGCTCGAGCCGACGCCGCAGGCATGGCTGGACTGGACCTCGGCCAAGCAGGCGCTCGCGTCCGACCCTGCCCGCTCCGCCTGGGTTTCCGCCAATGCCGGCTCCGGCAAGACGCATGTGCTGACACAACGCGTTATCAGGCTTCTGCTGTCCGGCTGCCGGCCCTCGGCAATCCTCTGCCTGACCTATACCAAGGCGGCGGCGTCGGAAATGTCCAACCGCGTCTTCGAGCGCCTGTCCGAATGGGTGACGCTGGACGACGATGCTCTGGACGACCGGATCGCGGCGATCGAGGGCGAAAGACCGGACATTCTGAAACGCCAGGAGGCCCGCCGTCTGTTTGCGCGCGCGCTGGAGACGCCGGGCGGTTTGAAGATCCAGACCATCCACGCCTTCTGCGAGGCGCTGCTGCATCAATTTCCGCTGGAGGCCAATGTCGCCGGTCATTTCTCGGTGCTGGACGACCGTGCCTCTGCCACGCTTTTGGCCGATGCTCGGCGGGCGCTGTTGACGGCCACCGCAAGCGAAGACGATCGTGAACTCACCGAGGCTTTTGCGACGGTGCTTGATCTCGCCGACGATACCGGGCTCGAAAAGCTGCTGTCGGCCATTGTCGCCAACCGCACGCCCATACAGGATTTTCTGGATGACGCAGACCGCAAGGGCGGTATCGACCCGGCACTTCGATCGGCACTTGGCCTTGGCGTTGATGAGACGAACCAGACGGCATTAGCCGGATTCTGGCCACTGAAAGGCCTGAACGGCGCAGGGCTTGAACGTTACCTCAGCATGGCGCTTTCGGCCGGAGGGGCCAAGGTCACGGAATTCGCCGATGGTTTGCGTACCGTCGCCAGGCTCGTCGATCCGCTGCAGCGCTACACGGCCCTGAATGGGCT
The DNA here is from genome assembly GCF_056405855.1 of Pararhizobium sp. P1_E7. NCBI lineage: Bacteria > Pseudomonadati > Pseudomonadota > Alphaproteobacteria > Hyphomicrobiales > Rhizobiaceae > Pararhizobium > Pararhizobium sp. P1_E7. The sequence goes on from NZ_JBFUBH010000028.1 coordinate 38,444, forward strand.
GTTTTTCACCCAGGCGGGCAAACCGAAGGCCGATTCTGCCTTTCTGTCCAAAGGGATGCGCGACAAGGCGCCGGATCTGGAAGACCTTGTCAACGCCGCCCGCGACCACATTATCATTGCCACAGATCGCCTCAACCTGATTTCGATGTTCGAGGCCACCAAGGCAGCACTGGTGCTCGCCGACCGGCTGAACAGCGACTATGAGGACATCAAGAAGAGCCGCAGCCAGCTGGATTTCGACGACCTGATCAACCGCACGGCGACGCTTTTGTCGCGCGGCGATGTCAGTCGCTGGATCCACTACAAGCTCGACCAAGGCATCGATCATATCCTCGTCGACGAGGCGCAGGATACCAGCCCGGTACAGTGGACGATCATCCAGTCGCTGGCCGAGGATTTCTTTTCCGGCGAAACGGCGCGCGGCGGTAACCGGACGATGTTTGCGGTCGGCGATGAAAAACAGTCGATCTATTCCTTCCAGGGCGCCCGGCCCGAGCGCTTTTCCAACGAGAGCACCCAGACCGAACGGAGGGTCCGCGACGGTGGCAAGGCATTCAGCCCTATCCGCCTGCAGCTGTCCTTCCGCTCCACCGAAGATGTGCTCTCCGCCGTCGATACCGTCTTTGAAAATCCGGCCCATGCGCGCGGCCTCAGCGCCCGTAATGATGCCGTCGTGCACGCCTCCAACCGCATCGGCCATCCTGGCGTCGTCGAGGTCTGGGACGCGATCGCGCCGGCCGACAGCATTCAGGAGGACGACTGGACCGCCGCTTTCGACGCGACCCCGGAGGATGCGCCCGCCAACATCCTGGCGCAGCGTATCGCCTCTGTCCTTGCCGACTGGATCGGCAAGGAGACGGTGATCGAAAAGGGTGTCAGACGGCCGATCCAGCCGGGCGACATCATCGTTCTCGTCCGCAAACGCGATGCCTTCGTCAACGCGCTGACCCGGGCCCTCAAGACAAGACGGAATATTCCCGTTGCCGGCGCCGACCGGCTGGTGCTGACAAACCATATCGCCGTGCAGGACCTGATGGCGCTCGGCCGTTTCGTGCTTTTGCCGCAGGACGACCTGTCGCTGGCCGCTGTTTTGAAGAGCCCGCTGTTCAATCTTTCAGAAGACGACATCGCCGCATTGGCGGTCGGAAGGTCTCCATCTGTCAGTGTATGGAAAAACCTTCTGGATTTCGGCGCCGGCGAGGCGAGCCGGTATCACCCCGTTCTGCAGAAGCTGCAGCGGTACAAGGCCCTTTCGCGCACCCTGCCCGTCCATGATTTTTACGCCCAGATCCTTGGCCATGACGGTGGGCGTGCTGCGTTCCTCGGACGGCTCGGTACCGAGGTCAGCGACATCCTCGACGAATTCCTGACCTTTGCGCTCGATCATGAGAAGAACGGGCTTCCCGGTCTGCAGGCTTTCATTTCCGGCCTGGAAATGGAAGCGCCGACGGTCAAGCGCGAGCAGGACAAGGAACGCAACGAAGTCCGCATCATGACGGTTCATGCGGCCAAGGGGCTGGAAGCGCCAGTCGTTTTCCTCGTGGATGGCGGCGGCAAGGCCTTCAATTCGCAGCACGTCTCCGGCCTCAGGATGATCAAGCAGGACGATCATCAAGGTGCAATGGCACTGCCTGTCTGGCGTCCGCCGGGCGCCGCATCGACCGCGCTGGTGGAAGCGGATACGGACCGGCTGAAAACGGCCGCCGAGGAAGAATACCGGCGGCTTCTTTATGTCGGCATGACGCGGGCGGCCGACCGGCTGATTGTCTGCGGCTATCAGGGCAAGCGCGCCAATCCCGAAAGCTGGCATGCGATGGTGACCACCAGCCTGTCCGTTGACGAACGTGGCCGCAGTGGGCCGATGACATTTGCCGCCGGTGATCAGGAATGGACCGGCTATCGCTGGCAGGTGTCGACGCCTGACCGCGATCTGCGGACGCAGGAGCAAGCCGACGAGATGATTGAGGCGCAACGCGCTGGCCTGCCGCCGGCGCTGCTGCAGCCGTTACCGCCGCAACGGCATCTGCCCCGGCCTCTGAGCCCTTCCGGCGCCGGTGCCGTCATCGATGAAGAGGATGGCAGCCCCATTGTCGGATCTGCCCTGTTCTCGCAAAAGCCCGGCGCCGACACGTCGTTGCTGCGCGGTGCGATCCTGCACCGGTTCCTGCAGGTCTTGCCATCGATCGCGCCGGACGAGCGCCGGGCTGCGGCCGAGCGTTACCTGCTTCGCTCGGTTCCGCGCTGGTCCGCCCCGCAACGGCAGGCGCTGACCGAATCGGTTCTCAGGGTGATCGAACTCCCCGATCTCACCGCACTGTTTTCCGAAGGCAGCCGGGCGGAAGTGGCCATCATGGGTACGCTGAAGCTTGGCGGCAAGGATTTTGCGGTGTCGGGGCGGATCGACCGGCTGGCCGTTTCGGGAAACACGGTCCTCATTGCGGACTTCAAGACCAATCGTGAAATCCCGGCATCTGCCGAAGCTGTCCCCTTCGTCTACAGGGCGCAGCTGGCAATTTACCGCGCCCTGCTGCAGCCGCTCTACCCGGATCACCTCATCCAGTGCGCACTGATCTACACCGGGGGACCCACCGTTCTCACCCTGCCGCAGGCGATGCTCGACAGGAGTCTTGTTGACCTCGCGACAAAGTGAGATATGGATGGGATTGAAAAGCTGACGCTCAGCCATCACATGATGGACAACCGTTCGAAGAACGCCGATTTCGAAAACAAGGAGCAGCCTATGGCTACCGTAAAAGTCGATAATTCCAATTTTCAGGACGAAGTCCTGAACTCCGTCGAGCCTGTCATCGTGGATTTCTGGGCCGAATGGTGTGGTCCGTGCAAGATGATCGCTCCGAGCCTGGAAGAAATTTCCGTTGAGCTGGCCGGCAAGGTCAAGGTTGCCAAGGTCAATATCGATGAGAACCCGGAAATCGCCGCCCAATATGGCGTGCGCTCTATTCCGACTCTCGCCATGTTCAAGGCCGGCGAAGTCGCCGACATCAAGGTGGGTGCCGCGCCGAAGACGGCTCTCACTTCCTGGATTTCCAACGCTGCCGCGTAATTGAAATCCGAACCGAATTGAAAAAGCCCGGGAAACCGGGCTTTTTTCGTTTCTACCAGCTCATTTAGCGCTGGCGGCAGGCTCCAGCAGAGGAATGTGCGGGGCAGCAGTTTTGGGTAGCAGGCCCATCAGGCGCGGATCATCGTGAACCTCGACCATCAGTTTGTAGGGCTTGAAGCCCGAGCGCTGGTAGAACCCGGCGGCGGACGGATGATCGAACGTGCAGGTATGCAACCAGAAGCGTTCGATCGTCTGCGCAAAGGCCTTGGCAATCGCCTGGTTCATCAGAAAACGGCCAGTCCCCTTGCCGATCGCATCCTTGACCAGCCCGAAATAGACCAGTTCGCATTCGCCGGCCACGCGAAAGTCGAGTTCCACCAGGCCGATATCGCGGCCACCGTCGCGCAGCGCATAGGTCTCCACCAACGGATGAGCGAGAATGCCGCGCACCTCGTCATCGCCGATCTCCAGCATCGACACCCACAGCCAGTCTTCGCCAATTTCGCGAAACAGGCGACGGTAGATGTCGAGATTTTGGGGACCGAGACGCGCCAGTGTCAACGGCAATTCCGGCAGTCCGGCCGTTTCCGCCGGGCTCTGGCGCATCTCCAGAAACGTCACCACGTTGGCAACCTTGCCGGCCGGGACGGGTGAATAGCCCTCGGGCAATTCAGGATTATTGTCGTGCATTCGTTTTCTCTGCTCAAGAACTCGGACGGCGCCGGAGGCCGGCCCATAACCATCGATTGACGCGTTGGAGGAAGCAGCCCGAAGGCCTTATCTCGGCGGCGTGCCGTTGTCGGCCAGAACGTCGCCGACCAGATAGAGCGAGCCGCCGATCAGAATGCGGGGCGCGACCGGATCGGCGTCGAACATTGCCGTGATGGCGCCGAGTGCTTCGGCGACCGTGGACATCGCGCCTGCCTCGAAACCGGCCGCCGCCGCATCGTCGGCAAGCGCAACCGCATCTATTCCAGCGTCCGAACCGCGAATCGGTACGGTAAACACCTGTTCGGCAAGCCCCTTGAACGCCTGGAAATACCCGACCGGATCCTTCGTATTGATCATGCCGATGATCATGAACAGCGGCCGTGGGTCACGCTCTTCCAGATTGGCCATGGTTTCGGCGATGACCTGACCGGCGCCGGGATTGTGCCCGCCATCGACCCAGATCTCGGAACCCTTGGGCGCGAGCGATGCGAGCTTGCCGTCCGTCAGGCGCTGCAGCCGGCCCGGCCAATCGACCGTCACCAAACCCCTGTCGATGACGGCATCGGATATATCGAAGCCCGCGGCCTTGACGGCGCGGATGGCAGCGGCAGCGTTGGCATATTGATGGCGGCCCGGCAGGCGCGGCAGTGGCAGGTCGGCAAGACCAAACTCGTCCTGATAGATCAGCCGCCCGAATTCCTCATGTGCCATGAAATCCTGACCATAGACAGAAAGCGGGCATTTTAGCCGCTCTGCGATGGAGATCAGCACGTCGCGCGCAGTATCTTCCTCCTGATGGCCGATCACCACCGGGCAGCCGCGCTTCATGATCCCGGCTTTTTCGGCTGCGATCAGTTCGACCCGATCTCCAAGATAGGCCTGATGATCGAGCGAGATCGGCATGATGACGGAAACGGCAGGCGACTTGATGACATTGGTCGCATCGAAGCGGCCGCCGAGACCGACCTCGATGATCGCGGCATCAGCCGGATGCTCGGCAAACAGAACGAAGGTAACCGCCGTCAGGATTTCGAAGACGGTGATCTTCTGGCCGGCATTGGCTTCGCCGACACGGCGAACGGCGTCGGCCAGAACGGCATCGCTGACCAGCGCGCCGCGCTCGCCTTGTCTGCCGATGCGATAACGCTCGTGCCAGTTGACCAGATGCGGTGATGTATGGACGTGGACGCTGAGACCGGCGGCTTCGAGGATTGCGCGGGAAAAGGCCGTTACCGAGCCCTTGCCGTTGGTGCCGGCGACATGGATCACCGGCGGCAGCCTGTCCTGCGGATTGCCGAGCACATCAAGAAGCCGGGTGATCCGGTCGAGCGACAGATCGAAGCCCTTCGGATGAAGAGCCAGCAACTTGTCGATTTCCTGCCCTGCTTCGCTGACCTGCGCCGTCGTCATCACCGCTCCTCCAACTGCCGCTGGAGCGCCGGGCGCTCATTCAAGCGCGCTCAAGACGCGCCAATCCCAAATGATTTAAGTATCTTGCGGGCGACCGGTCAATCCCGACCGCCCTATGCTTGGAAGCTCAGGCGCTGGCTGCCATCGGAACGGCAGCAAGCGCTGCACTCCCGTTGAGCTTGGCGGCGTCAACCGGCTTCTTCATCAGGATTTTCAACACGCGGGCAAGCGTATCGGGAATATCGTGACGCTTGACGACCATGTCGACCATGCCGTGTTCCATCAGGTATTCCGACGTCTGGAAGCCTTCCGGCAGCTTTTCACGGATAGTCTGCTCGATCACGCGCTTGCCGGCAAAGCAGATTTCCGCCCCCGGTTCCGCCAGATGCAAATCGCCCAGCATGGCATAGGACGCAGTGACGCCACCGGTGGTCGGATTGGTCAGCACGACGATATAGGGAAGGCCTGCTTCCTTGAGCATCTGGACCGCGACCGTGGTGCGCGGCAGCTGCATCAGCGACAGGATGCCTTCCTGCATGCGGGCGCCGCCCGAAGCCGGAAAAATCACCAGCGGGCACTTTTCAGCAACCGCCTTTTCAAATGCCTTGATGATCGCTTCGCCGGCAGCAATGCCGAGCGAGCCGCCCATAAAGTTGAATTCGTGCACGACGCCGACCAGCTTGACGCCACGGCAACGGCCGACACCGGCAACGATCGTATCTTCGAGATCGGTCTTGATGCGGCTGTCACGCAGGCGATCGACATATTTCTTCGAATCGCGGAACTTCAGCGGGTCCTGCGCCACCTTCGGCTGCGGCAGGGCCTCGTAGACGCCGTCGTCGAACAGGTCCTTCAACCGCGCCTTGGCCGGCATCTTCATATGGAAGCCGGAGGCAGGGATGACCCATTTGTTTTCCTCGAGATCGCGGTGAAACACCATCTCGCCGGTTTCCGGGCACTTGATCCAGAGATTTTCCGGAACTTCCCGGCGGCCGAGCATCGAGTTGATCTTCGGTCGAACGTAATTGGTGATCCAGTTCAAATCCAAACTCCTGAATATTTAAAACCGGTCGTGGCCCACAATATGGGCATTTATTCGGCTGCGACAAGTTTCGCAGAGCGAACGCCGGCTGCAAGGCCACGAACCAGCGTTTCCACGCCCGGCACCGTTGCCCCAGTTGATTTTCCGTCCTCGGTCAGGCTGGACGCCACCTGGTTGACGATGGCGGTGCCAACCACCACGCCGTCGGCCGACGCACCGATGGCGCGTGCATGCTCAGCCGTCTTGACGCCGAAGCCGACGCAGACCGGAAGTTTCGTATGGCCCTTGATCCGCTGCACGGCACCGCCAACAACGGTTGGATCCGGCAGTGCTGAGCCGGTGATGCCGTTCATCGAGACATAATAGACGAAACCGGAGGTGTTTTCGAGAACCTTCGGCAACCGCTTGTCGTCGGTGGTCGGCGTCGCCAGGCGAATGAAGTTGATATCCTTCTTCAAGGCCGGGATGCACAGCTCGTCATCCATTTCCGGCGGCAGGTCGACAACGATCAGGCCGTCGATACCCGCGTCCAGCGCGTCATCGAGGAAACGCTCGACACCGTAGATATAGATCGGGTTGTAGTAACCCATCATGACGATCGGCGTATCCTGGTCATCGGCGCGGAAGCGGCGGGCGATTTCCAGCGTCTTGGCCAGCGTCTGCCCGCCTTTCAGCGCGCGCTGGCCGGCCAGCTGAATGGCGGGGCCATCGGCCATCGGATCGGAAAAGGGCATGCCGAGCTCGATGATATCGGAGCCGGCTGACGGCAGCGCCTTCATGATCGCCAGCGAGGTCTCGAAATCCGGATCGCCGCCCATGAAGTAGGTGACCAGCGCCGGGCGGCCTTCTGCTGCCAGATCGGCAAATCGTTTGTCCATGCGTGCGGTCATGCTGTTACAGCCCCATTCCAAGCAATTTGCCGACGGTAAAGATGTCCTTGTCGCCGCGGCCGGAGAGGTTCATCAGGATGATCTCATCCTTGCCCATCTTCGGCGCCCGCTTGATGACTTCGGCGATGGCATGGCTCGGCTCCAGCGCCGGGATAATGCCCTCAAGGCGCGTCAGCGTCTGGAACGCTTCCAGCGCCTCATGGTCCATGATCGGCACATATTCGGCGCGGCCGATATCGGCGAGCCAGGAATGCTCAGGACCGATGCCGGGATAATCGAGGCCGGCCGAGATCGAGTGGCCTTCCTTGATCTGGCCGTCGCCGTCCTGCAGCAGATAGGTGCGGTTGCCATGCAGCACGCCCGGCGATCCCGCCGTGATCGAGGCGCAGTGTTCGTCGCCTTCAAGCCCCTTGCCCCCGGCTTCGACGCCGACGATCTTGACGGTCTCGTCATCAAGGAACGGATGGAAGATGCCGATCGCGTTCGATCCGCCACCGACGGCAGCCACGACCAGATCCGGCAGGCGGCCTTCAGCCTCGAGCATCTGCGCACGGGCTTCGGTGCCGATCACCGCCTGGAAGTCGCGAACCATCTCCGGGTAGGGATGCGGGCCGGCTGCCGTACCGATCAGGTAATAGGTGTCATCGACATTGGTGACCCAGTCGCGCAGCGCCTCGTTCATCGCGTCCTTCAGGGTACCGGAGCCGGCCGTCACCGGCTTTACCTCGGCGCCGAGCAGCTTCATGCGGAACACGTTCGGCGCCTGACGCTCGACATCGGTCGCGCCCATATAGACGACGCAGGGAAGGCCGAAGCGGGCAGCGACGGTGGCGGACGCCACGCCATGCTGTCCGGCGCCGGTTTCGGCGATGATACGGGTCTTGCCCATGCGCTTGGCCAGCAGAATCTGGCCGATGCAGTTGTTGATCTTGTGCGAACCGGTATGGTTCAGCTCTTCGCGCTTGAAATAGATCTTGGCTCCGCCAAGATGCTCCGTCAGACGTTCGGCGAAATAGAGCGGGCTCGGACGGCCGATATAATGGGCACCGAGATGCTTTAGCTCCGCCTGGAATTCCGGGTCGGTCTTGGCCTTGTTCCACTCATCCTGCAGATCAAGGATCAACGGCATCAGGGTTTCGGCAACGAAACGGCCGCCGAAAATCCCGAAGCGGCCATCTTCATCGGGCCCGGTCTTGAACGAATTCAGGTTTGGCGTCTCGTTCACTTGCTTCTCCCTGCCAATGCTTCGGCCATATCCGCGTCCGCGCGGGCGACGGCATCGAAAAACTCTTCCATGCGGCCAAGGTCTTTGACACCCGGCGCGCTTTCGACGCCTGAGGAGGTATCGATCGCTTTGGCACCGGTCAGCGCCAGAGCCTCACCGACATTCTCCGCATTCAAACCACCGGAAAGCATGTAATCGAGGCTTCCGTCAAGCGTATCGAGCAGGTGCCAGTCGAAGGACACACCGTTGCCGCCCGGTAATTCGGAGCCCTTCGGCGCTTTGGCGTCGAACAGGAAACTGTCGGCAATGCCGATATAAGGGT
>NZ_JBFUBH010000029.1:0-39020 GCF_056405855.1 Pararhizobium sp. P1_E7
CCCTTGCCGTCGCCTTTGCAATCGTCCTGCCGCACGCCTACTGGGTCGTCAACAATCTCACCTCCGCCTCGGCCGGCACCATCAACGAGATGAAAGAAGGCCTGTCGGGCGGATGGCTGGCCCAGGCCTTCAAGGGCATAGTCTCGCTGATCTCGGCCATCTTTGGCGCCAGCATTCTGCCGCTCGTCTTCTTTGCCGCAGTCTTTCCTTTCGATATCAAGCGTGCCTATCGCGCCGAGAGCCAATGGACCCGGATAACGGGGCGGATGATCTGCCTTTGTCTGGTTGCCGTCCTGATGATCGTCCTTGGCCTCGGTGCCACCCATATCCGCGAAAAATGGCTGGCCCTGTTCATCGTGTTGCTGCCGCTTTATCTGTGTCTGAAGATCGATGCGGCCGGGATCGAGACAAGCGGCAAGCTCAAGCGCTTCGCCATTCCGCTTTTCATCATGATCTTCGCGGTGCTCATCGGCGTTTCGGCCCGGGTTCTGACCTCGCCGATGCTGGGCTCCTACAACAAGCTCAATATTCCCTATGACGCATTCATTCGCGAGATTACGCAAAATCACGCCATCCAGCCTGCTTTGGTGATTGCCGACGATACCAATCTTGCCGGCAGCGTGCGTTTACAGCTGCCGCAATCAACCGTCATCACGGCCTCCAACCCGCCGGCACCGCTGGCCGCAGCGTGGCGGACGGCCGGGTCCGTCTTGGTGATCTGGCGCGGCAACGGAGAGCCGGAACCGGCCCTTCCCGACGGCCTCAGACAGAAGCTCGTCGAAGGTGGCGTGGCGAGCAGCGATATCGCGCCGCTCTACAGCGCCCCGCCCTATCATCTCGGCAAGGGGAATGACCGTTACGGCTTCGGCTATCTGTGGCTGACAGAGAAAAAGCCCTGACCTCGGGACAAATCCCGCTCATTGGCCGACAAGCAGCCTCAATTCGCCCGGATGAACCCGCAGAGCAACGTCGCGGCCGACCGGCAGCAGTTCGCCGTCGATGACGCAGTTGGTGTTGTGGCGCTCCTTCGGGAAATGCAGGTTGACGGCAGTGACGCTCATCTCGGTAATCAGCGGGCTCTCCCTGAATTTTCCGCGTAGAATATCGAAGGCCAGCTTTGCGACACCGTGCGGCTTGAGCGGCGCGGCGGTGTAGAAGCCCAGATGTCCGCCCGTCAAATCATCGGCATACATCAGCGCGTTTGAGCCGAAGTGATTGTTGGACACGGAGATGGCGGAAACCTTGCGCGTTTCGCGAACGCCATCCACCTCGAATTCGATCTCGAACTCTGGCGGATTAAGCATCACGCCAAGCGCTGCGCGGGTGCTGGCGCGGATTTTTCCGAGCCGTGAGGCAAAGCTGTAGGATTCGCGGTAGCGCACCATGCGGGCATGCAGCCCCATGGAAAACTGATGCACGAATGCGCGGCCGTCGGCGCTGCCGATATCGGCAGCGACAATCCGGCCTTCGGCAAGCACATCCAGCACTTTCCAGATATCGAGCGGCAGTTTCAGCGCCCGGGCAAACAGGTTCATCGTTCCGGCCGGAACCACGCCGAGCGGCATGCCGTTCTTCCAGGCGATCGCGGCGGCTGCCGAGATCGTGCCGTCACCGCCACCGGCCAGCATCGCATCCAGATCGTCTCGGCGGGATGTTCTTTCGAGGATGTCAGCCATCCCCTCGCCGGAAGCAACCGTGATTTCGATCTCATGCCCCGCCGCGCGAAAGACCTCCTCGGCCTTTTTGCTATAGGCTTCCATATCGGTTGTGCGGAATGTTCCTCCGTCGCGATTGAATATGGCCTTGATCTTCATTCGTGCTCCTTGCAGCTCCTCGGGCTACATATGGCGCGGCACGGGGCCTTTTTCAGCCAGCACGGGTGAAATGACGAATGTTTAATGATTGCGGGCCCGGGCAGCTGGCCCTGCTACGAAGCAGCTTGCAGCATGATATGTTCGTCGCCCCACAGCTTCATTGCCATGATTACCGGTTTGAGGCTGCGGCCGCGCGGGGTCAGACAATAGTCCACCCTTGGCGGCACGACGGCAAAAACCGTGCGCTCGACAAGGCCGTCAGCTTCCAGTTCACGCAGCTGCTTGGTCAGCATGCGCTGGGTGACACTGGTCAGGCGGCGGCGGATTTCGTTAAACCGCATGGTGCCGTCCAGCAGGTGATAGAGGATGACGCCCTTCCATTTTCCATCAATCAGATGAAGGACACCCTCGACCGGACAGCCGGGAGAACAGGTCAGGAGTTTGTGGCGAACACGCGGCATCATGGTATCCTTTTGGGTACTATATACACTTGCTGTGCATTCTTGCGTTCTCGCACCATAATACGCATCTAGCCTCTAGACAAACCCGCCAGGCAAACCCGAAGGAGCCAGCCATGCGCGCAATCGCCTATAGGACACCTCAAGCCATTTCCTCTGAGACCTCGCTGATTGATGTGGAGCTGCCAGTGCCGACGCCGGAAGGCCGCGACATTCTGGTCGAGGTCAGGGCGATCTCTGTCAATCCGGTTGACGTCAAGGTCCGCGCCAATGCCAAGCCGGAGCCAGATCAGCTGAAAGTGCTTGGCTGGGATGCGGCGGGGATCGTCAAGGCGGTCGGCCCGGGCGTCAAACTGTTCCAGCCGGGGGACGCCGTCTTCTATGCCGGTGCCATTGACAGGCCGGGCGCAAATGCCGAATTCCATCTGGTCGATGAGCGCATCGTTGGCAAGAAGCCGGAAACGCTGGATTTCCCGGCGGCGGCCGCCCTGCCGTTGACCTCGCTTACCGCCTGGGAAGCCCTGTTCGACCGGCTGAAGGTCAACGATCCGGTGCCAGGTGCCGCCAATGCGATCCTGATCATCGGCGGTGCCGGCGGCGTCGGCTCGATCGCCATCCAGCTGGCGCGGGCGCTGACAAACCTCACCGTGATCGCTACCGCATCGCGTCCCGAAACGCAGAAATGGGCCTATGATCTCGGCGCCCACCATGTGCTCGATCATTCCAAGCCCCTAGCGCCTCAGATCGACCAGTTGGCGCTCGGCGCCCCGGCATTTGTCTTTTCGACCACCAATACCGCCGATCACCTGGAAGACATCATCAAGCTGATCGCACCGCAGGGCCGTTTCGGGTTGATCGACGATCCGAAGGTGCTGGATGTCATGCCGTTCAAGCGCAAGGCTGTGTCGATCCATTGGGAACTGATGTTCACCCGCTCGCTTTTCAAGACCAAGGACATGGAAGAGCAAAACAGGATTCTCACCGAAGTCGCCCGCCTGGTCGATAGCGGAAAAATCCGCTCGACGCTGACGGAAACGCTGGGACTGATCAACGCCGATAACCTGAAGAAAGCCCATGCATTGATCGAAACCGGCCGGACCAAGGGCAAGCTGGTGCTCGCCGGTTTCTGACGCGCACCACATCCTCAAAACCCGGCTTTGCCGCAGTTCCTGCGGGAACGTCTCATTCTGTCCGTCCGCCATAAACAGGAGGCAGCGCGGCACACCGGACAATCTCCCAAACCGGTGAGGCCGCGCTCTCCGGAACCGATCCCACGCCCCGGCGGGGGCCGGATCCGGAGCCGTTTCATCACCTTTATCTGGAGAGAAAAATGCCTTCCTTTATTGATACCCTCGTCGGTTCCCGCGCGTTCGGCTATCTGGCGCGGACCATCCTGACCTACATGTTCTGGGCGAGCGGCCTGGCCAAGCTCATGGATTTCAACGCCGGCGTCGCCGAGATGTCGTTCTTCGGCCTGGAGCCGGCACCGCTCGTCAACATCGCCGTCATCGTCACCCAGCTTGGCGGATCGGCGCTTATTATCGCCAATCGCTGGACCTGGCTTGGCGCTGGCGCGCTTGCCGTGTTCACCGCCTTGACCATTCCGATTGCCCACACGTTCTGGACCATGCAGGAGCCGATGAAGACGATCGAGTTCTATGTCGTCATGGAGCACATCACGGTCATCGGCGCGCTTATGGCCGTCGCCTGGAAATCCGCTCCGGTACGCGAATCTGCTGCAGGGCCCCTGACAAGCTTTGCGAAAATCAACGCGTAGGATTGCCGAAGACGGTCACGAAAACGCCTGCCGGATCCTTTCCGGCAGGCGTTTTCCCGTTCTGCATGATACGGGCAGGTTATCGGGGCGGTTTTCAGCTGTCTCAGGCCTGCAGGACGATGACGCGGCCGCCGACGGTTGTGCGCTCATAGAGATCGACGACATCATGATTGRGCATCCGCACGCAGCCGCTCGACATCGCCTGGCCGATAGACCAGGGCTGTGTCGTGCCATGAATACGGAACATCGTGTCGTTGCCGTTTCGATAAAGGTACATCGCCCGGGCACCGAGCGGGTTGTTCGGCCCGCCGGGAACACCACCGGCATATTTGAGGTTCTTGGCCGGATCGCGGCGGATCATGTTGCCGGTCGGCGTCCATGCCGGCCATTCGGCCTTGCGGCCGATATAGGCCGAGCCGGCCAGCGCATAGCCGTTGCGGCCGACGCCGATGCCATAGCGCATGGCCTGCCCGTCACCGAGGACATAGTAGAGCCGCCTCGCCGGAGTATCGATGACGATCGTGCCCGCATCGTGTTTCGTCGAATAGGCAACCTGCTGGCGGCGCAGTTCCGGCTTGATCTTTTCCAGCGGCATGGCCGGCATCGGAAACTTTTCGTCCGGCAACKCGGCATAGTTGGCCGCATGGTTCGGCCCGTTGGTGGCGCAACCGGCAAGAAGAGCAGAAAACCCGAGAAGCAGGCCGCGGCGCGAGATCGACATCAGGAAATCCCTTAAGAATCGATTGATGCAACCGAAAATAGGGAAAACATGGTTAATGACCGGTTAAGCCGGTTGAAGTTGCGCGCAATAGAAAAAGGCGGCGGACCTTCGCCCGCCGCCCTTTTATGCCTCGAAGGGTGAAACCCTCACATATTCGGATAGACCGGCCCCTCGCCGCCCTGCGGCGGCACCCAGTTGATGTTCTGGTTGGGGTCCTTGATGTCGCAGGTCTTGCAGTGGACGCAGTTCTGGGCGTTGATGACGAAGACGTCCTCACCGTCCTTTTCCACCCATTCGTAAACCCCGGCCGGACAGTAGCGGGTCGACGGGCCGGCATAGATGTCGTGCTCGGACGACTTCTGCAGCGCCATGTCCTTGACCTTCAGGTGCACCGGCTCGTTTTCCTCATGATTGGTATTCGACAGGAACACCGAGGAGAGACGATCGAAGGTGAGCACCCCGTCCGGCTTCGGATAGACGATCGGCTTGTGCATGGACGCGGGTTCCAGCGACTGGGCATCGGTCTTGCCGTGCTTCAGCGTGCCGAAGAAGGAGAAGCCGAACAGTGTGTTGGTCCACATGTCGAGGCCGCCGAGCGCCACGCCGGCGGCAGTACCGAGCTTCGACCAGAGCGGCTTGACGTTGCGCACCTTCTTCAGGTCGGAGCCGATCGCGCTGTCGCGCCAGCCGTTTTCGATCTCGATGACCTCGTCATTGGCCCGGCCGGCAGCAATCGCATCCGAGAGCTTCTCGGCGGCAAGAATGCCGGACAGCACGGCATTGTGGCTCCCCTTGATGCGCGGCACGTTGACGAAACCGGCCGAACAGCCGATCAGCGCACCGCCGGGGAAGGTCAGCTTCGGTACCGACTGGTAGCCGCCCTCGGTGATGGCGCGGGCGCCATAGGTCAGGCGCTTGCCGCCCTCGAAGGTGCCGCGAATGGCCGGATGCGTCTTGAAGCGCTGGAATTCCTCGAATGGATAGAGATAGGGGTTCTTGTAGTTGAGGTGGACGACGAAGCCGACGGCAACCAGATTGTCCTCGAGGTGATAGAGGAACGAGCCGCCGCCGGTCTTCATGCCGAGCGGCCAGCCGAACGAGTGCTGCACCAGGCCCTGCTTGTGGTTCTCGGGCTTCACCTGCCAGAGTTCCTTGATACCGATGCCGAATTTCTGCGGTTCGCGTCCCTTCTGCAGGTCGTATCTGGCGATCAGCTGCTTGGCCAGCGACCCGCGCACGCCCTCGCCGATCAGCGTGTACTTGCCGAGAAGCTCCATGCCGCGGGCAAAGTTCGGACCCGGCTCGCCGTTCTTCTCGACGCCCATGTCGCCGGTGGCGACGCCGATGACGGCGCCTTGATCATTGTAGAGCACTTCGGTCGCGGCAAAGCCCGGATAGATTTCGACGCCGAGCGCCTCGGCCTTCTCGGCCAGCCACCGACAGACGAGGCCGAGCGAAACGATGTAATTGCCGTGATTGTTCATCAAGGGCGGCATGGCGAAATTCGGCAGGCGGATCGAACCGGCGGGACCGAGCAGCAGGAACTGGTCATCCTTGACCTCGGTCTTGAAAGGATGCCCCTCCTCCTCGCGCCAGCCCGGCAGCAGGCGGTCGATGCCGATCGGATCGACAACGGCGCCCGACAGGATATGGGCGCCAACTTCGGCCCCCTTTTCCAGAACAACGACGGACAGCTCCGGATTGACCTGCTTCAGACGGATGGCGGCAGACAGACCGGCAGGCCCTGCACCGACGATCACCACGTCGAATTCCATGCTTTCGCGCTCGGGCAATTCCATTGCGTCGCTCATCTCGTCATCTCCAGTCTCGCCCGGCACTTTTTTGCGCGGTTTGTTCCCAATTCTTGACATCCGTCATGGCAAATACAGCGGGACTTGTCGAGCCGGTCTGCGACGGCAGCCTTACGCATTTGCGCATGACGTCATGCAACAGGATACAAACATATGACGTGTACGTAAACGTCAGAAATATGAAATGCACTGCGGCAACGCAACTCCCCAATGCCGCCTTGCTTTGGCCCACAGCCCATGCGAAGAGCCGCCCTCCAAAGAGACAAGACCCTCCGTCGTCAAACGCATTCCGGCTGCCGCAAGGTATTGCTTGGCCGCGCGCGCGTCGGCGAAACGACACCCGCCGCCCTTCCGCGGACACCTAAGACGGAGACTTTCATGGCCAAGGCACTCGGCTTCGATTTCGGCACGACCAATTCGGTGCTGGCCGCCGCGCAAGGGGACACGACGCAGTCGCTTCGTTTTTCAAGCACGGCCGGCACCACCGATTCGATGCGCACGGCGCTCTCCTTCATGAAGCATGCGAAGCTCGGTGCCGCCGCCGTGAAGATCGAGGCGGGTCAGGCGGCGATCCAGCAGTTCATCGACAATCCCGGCGAAGCGCGCTTTTTGCAGTCGATCAAGACCTTTGCCGCCAGCCCCCTGTTCCAGGGCACGCTGATCTTTGCGCGGCGCAACAGCTTTGAAGACCTGATGCGTTCCTTTCTTTCCCGCATCGCCGACTATGCCGGAGAAGGCTGGCAACAGGACTACAAGCGCATCGTCGTCGGCCGGCCCGTGCGTTTCGCCGGCACCAGTCCGGATGAAAACCTGGCGCTGGAGCGTTACGACCGGGCGCTGTCGTCCTTCGATTTTCCGGAGGTCCACTATGTCTACGAGCCTGTGGCGGCAGCCTTTTACTTTGCCCAGAACCTGAAGAAGGACGCGACCGTGCTGGTCGCCGATTTCGGCGGCGGCACCACCGACTATTCGATCATCCGCTTCGAAAGCCATGCCGGCAAGCTGACAGCGGTTCCGGTCGGCCATTCCGGCGTCGGCGTTGCCGGCGATCATTTCGATTTCCGCATCATCGACACGGTGGTTTCGCCGCTGATCGGCAAGGGCTCCCAGTTCAGGAGTTTCGACAAGCTGCTCGACGTGCCCTCCAGCTACTATGCCAATTTCGGCCGCTGGAACCAGCTGTCGATCTTCAAGACGCTGAAGGACTTTACCGACCTGAAGCAACTGGTGCGCGCAGCCGTCGAGCCGGAAAAGCTCGAGGCCTTCGTCGATCTCGTCGATCACGACGAAGGTTATCCGCTCTATCAGGCGATCTCGGCCACCAAGATGCGGCTATCGCACGAGGAGGAGACGGAATTCTACTTCGCGCCGCTGGGTGAAAAAAGCCGGCAGACGGTGCGCCGCAGCGATTTCGAAAGCTGGATCGCACCGGACCTCGCCCGAATCGAGGAAGCGCTGGACGAGGTTCTGGTTACCACCAATACCGCGCTGGACGGCATCGACAAGGTGTTCCTCACCGGCGGCACGTCCTTCGTGCCGGCCATCCGCCGCATCTTCGAAGACCGTTTTGCGAGCGACCGCATTGAAAGCGGCGGCGAGCTTTTATCGATCGCACACGGTCTGGCGCTGATCGGCGAGCGCGACGACATCGAACGCTGGACGGCGATGGCGGCGTGAACGGAAGAGGCTTCCCTGCCTCCTCAAGCTTCTATACAAGCAAACCATGATCTCCAGCGACACGATGAGCCCGGCCGAACTTGCCGCCCTTCTGCATTTTCATGCCGAAGCAGGGGTCGAATGGCTGCTGGAAGACGCGCCGGTCGATCGCTTCGCCGAGTTCGCTGAGGCAAAGGCAGCGCGCAGCAATGGCGCGGCACAAGCCATGCAGCGGACGCAAGTCTTAGAGCGAAATGATGCGTCCCACGCGCCTGTTGCGCGCGAAAACGGCAATCGCGCCACCGGCAAGGCGCAGACGGCACCCTCTATGGTCGTCCCGCAAATGGCTATTCCCGATGAGCAGGCCATCGCTGAAGCCCGGTTCGCGGCCGAAGCGGCCCGCTCCCTTGCGGAACTCAAGAGCGCGATGGAGGCGTTTTCCGGCTGCAATCTGAGGAACAGCGCCCGCAACATGGTCTTTGCCGACGGCAATCCGTCCGCCGGCATCCTGGTGATCGGCCCGGTACCGAACGGCGATGACGACCGCGACGGCATTCCTTTTTCGGGCAAGCAGGGCCAGATGCTGGAACGCATGCTGGCAGCCATCGGGCTTGACCGGACATCCGTGCTTTTGACCAATGTCATTCCCTGGCGGCCGCCCGGAAACCGTCCGCCCTCGCCGCGCGAAACCGATATCTGCCGCCCGTTCATCGAGCGTCAGATCGCACTTGCCGAACCGCGGCACCTGTTGATCCTCGGCAATTTTGCCGCCCGCTTCTTCTTCGGCGGCAACGAGATGATCCATCACATGCGCGGCGAATGGCGCGACATTCAGGTTGGCGGCATCACAGTGCCGGCCCTTGCCACCTTGCATCCGCAGGATCTTGCCTCGGCACCAGCCAGCAAGCGCCTCGCCTGGCAGGATCTATTGGCATTTCGCGCCCGAATCCGGGGTTAAAGCCCTCCCAATCGGCGCCATGCCTGATTTGTGAACAAACAATGAAAAAAGCCATGCGGATTGCGCATACCAGCAACGCGAACGCGTCCGTTGCGGAATCGATGCTGCAGTGCAATATGGAACGACGGGAGGACTGGAATAAGGAATTGAACCATGACTGCCCGTTTTCGCCCTCTGCACTCGAGCTTTGAAACGCTCCGCCACGCCGGCTCAGCCTTGCGTATGCCGTTCAACAGCTTCGGCTCGGCGGCCAACGAACAGATGACCGCGGCAGGCTACGGCCACACGACACGCCCGGCCCAGATTTTCGCAGACTTCATCCAGCGTTGATAGTCAGGCAGGCGCAACTCAGCACGCCTCCGCTTGGATAACAGAGATATTGCCCAAAGGCTTCCGATCATGACAGTCCGCTCGCTCCGGATCCTCCTCGACGATATCGGCACCGCCGTGCGTGCCTCACGCGAATACAGCCGCCTGAGCCGGGAAGCCCCGGCTGCCAATGCCGACCGGCATGCGGTCAGCGGTTTTCTGCCGAAGTAAACGGCATTTTCGGGCCGCATCGCGGCTATCTCCCATTTCTGCGCCAAAGCCTGTCGCAATCGACAGCGTCGGCAAAACTGGATAAAGCGACACTCGTCCTTTGATTCCAACGGCGGCGGTTTTCAAGCGCGCAATCCGCTCCAACATTTTTTAGCGTTTCTCCTGAGGCTTGTGCGTCACAGGCCACCGGCTGGACCGCATCCGGAGCCTTCATGCTGGTCAGCTTCATATCCGTATTCAGCCTGATGCTCTCGACGCTTCTGATGATGGTCGGCTTCGGGCTGGCGAGCTATGTGTTGCCGGTGCGCTCGGTTGCCGAGGGCTGGTCGACGCTGATCATCTCGCTGATCGCCACCGGCTACACGCTGGGCTTCACCCTCTCGTGCATCGTTACGCCGAAATTCGTCCTGCGCGTCGGCCATGTGCGGGTTTTTGCCGCCTTAATCACGCTGCTCAGCATCGCCATCCTGATGTGCGGGCTGGTGGTCGACTGGCGGGCATGGATCTTCTTTCGCGCCATCTCCGGCTTTGCGATTTCCGGAAGCTATCTGGTCATCGAGAGCTGGCTCAACGAGCGGGTGACCAACGAAAACCGCGGCATGCTGTTTTCGCTCTATCTGATCACCACCATGGTCGGTACGATCGGCGGCCAGTATCTGGTGCCGCTCGGCGATCCGACCAATTCGTCGTTGTTCATCCTGTGCGGCGTGCTGTTCTCGCTGGCCCTTTTGCCGACCGCGCTCTCCTCCTCGGCGATGCCAGCACCGCCCGCCCAGGCCAATTTCGATGTGCCGGGCCTGTTCCGCCGCTCGCCGGTCGCCGTCGTCGGCGCTTTTCTTGCCGGTGCGATGTCGGGCGCCTGGCTCAATCTCGGCGGCGTCTTCACCCAGAAGATCGGACTTTCGACGGCGGAGGGTGCGACACTGCTGGCGGCTCTTCTCACCGGCAGCGCCATTTCGCAAATCCCGATCGGGCGAACCTCCGACCGGATCGACCGGCGCATCGTGATGGTCGGTTGCGGCATCGTCGGTGTCGTCTCCTGTCTTGCGATGGTCGCGTTCGTCGGCTCCAGCCCGCTGGTGCTCTATGTCATCGCCGCCTTCGTCGGCTCGGTGCTGTTTCCGATCTATGCGCTGAACGTCGCCCATGCCAACGACCTTGCCCGTCCGAACGAATATGTCGAGGTTTCCTCCGGCATGATGATCACATACGGTATCGGCACGATCTCCGGCCCGCTGATGGTCGGGCCGGTGATGGATCGTTTCGGGCCGCCGTCGCTGTTCGTGCTTCTGGCCGTGTATTTTGCGCTCTACGCTGCCTATGCCGCGTGGCGCATCGCCAAGCGCGGCCACACGGACGGCTTGGTATCAAAAACCGATTTCCACGCAAACACCGTGCCTACCCCCGGCACGGAGGCCGTCAACGCCATGAACCAGGCGGTGCGGCCGGCTGATCTTATCGAAGACGACACGGCTCCAGCCCAATCATCCTGACGCGTCAGGCCGATGATTACCCTTGCGGGGTGACGTGCTTGCGCGCACCCCTGCGCTCGAGCCCGAGCTGATGCTCGCGGAAAATGATGAAGATGCCGGCACCGACCACGATCGCCGTACCGATCAGCATGACGCCGGTGGGCACCTCGTCAAAGAGGAAGTAGCCGATGATCAGGCCAAGGATGATCGAAGTATATTCGAACGGTGCGATCGTCGACATGTCGGCATAGCGATAGCTTTGCGTCAGAAGGATCTGGGCGACACCACCGCAAAAGCCGGCCGCCATCAACAGCAGGAAGGAATTCAACGGCAGCGGCTCCCAGCCGAAGGGCAGCGTCAGCAGCGAGAAGCAGGAGGCCGAGAGGGAGAAATAGAGCACGATCGTGTGCGTGCGTTCCTTGGCGACCAGCTTTCGCACAAGCACCATGGCAACGGCACCGAGTGCGGCCGAGAGCAGTACGGCCAAGGCGCCGAGCGCCTCCTGCGAGCCGAATCCACCATCGCGCATCAGCGTCAGCCGCGGCCAGGTGATGATCATGACGCCGACAAGCCCGATCAGCACCGCCGACCAGCGATAGACCCGAACCGTCTCCTTGAGAAAGACGGCTGCAAAGACGACTGCGAGCAACGGCATCGCATAGCCGATCGCGATCGCTTCCGGCAGCGGCAGGTGCACCAGACCGTAAAACCCGAAGCTCATGGCCAGAATGCCGATGAAGCCGCGCGCCAGATGGCCGAAAATATCCTTGGTGTGGAAGGCCGTGCGCAAATGCCCCTTGAAGGCGAGATAGCCGAGGATCGGCACCATCGCAAAGGCGGAGCGATAGA
The DNA here is from genome assembly GCF_056405855.1 of Pararhizobium sp. P1_E7. Taxonomy (NCBI): domain Bacteria; kingdom Pseudomonadati; phylum Pseudomonadota; class Alphaproteobacteria; order Hyphomicrobiales; family Rhizobiaceae; genus Pararhizobium; species Pararhizobium sp. P1_E7. The sequence goes on from NZ_JBFUBH010000029.1 coordinate 12,057, forward strand.
AGGTGATCTGCCCGGTGGCGATCCCCGTTCCCGCCGCCTTGATCAGCGTCGCCATGCAGACGAAAACCAGCACGGACAAAACCTTGAGGGTGATGCCCTTCATCGGGTGGGGGAATTCGGAATCCATGCGGGTCGCACTCATCGGACTGAGGGCAGCGGGCCGGRCAATCGGTGGAAACGACGGGCTGCGGGGAGACGTATGCGACCGGGGAATCCGTCGCCTTAGACCATGTCACTTTAGCGCGCGATATTCGAAAGAGGGATCAATTTTCGTGATGAATGGCTGAAATATTTGATGCTACGGCCGCGATCCCCTAGGCTGAGCCAGCGGCATCGGGTGACATGCTTGACCACATGGCCCACTTTCGCGACCGGGACGGATGACAAGCCGGAAATTACATAAGCTGTGCCAAAAATACACGACTGGTTTAAGTATTGTTAGGGCGAATTTCGTAAGTCTCACAGGCAGACACGGGAACGGGACAGATCAGGGCAGCCGGAAGAAGGCGATGTCCAATGAAAAGAACCGCCTTGCAATCACACCGGAAGCTTCGCGATTTTCTGCGCAGCCTCTTCACCAAGACCAAGCCTCACCGCCGGCGTTGTAACGCTGCGGACGATGCAAGCGGGACAAACAATGCGGACAGATACGGGCGAGATCATTCATCTGGAAGACTACCGGCCGACGGATTTCGTCCTCGAGAGGGTGGACCTCACCTTCGAACTCGATCCCACCGAAACCAAGGTCGAAGCCCGGCTGATCTTCCACCGGCGCGAAGGGGTGAGCGCCGATGCGCCGCTTGTCCTTGATGGCGACGAACTGAAGATGACCGGCCTGCTGCTCGACCAGGAAGAGATCGCATCGGCAAACTACGATGCGGCGGAACACACGCTGACAATCCGCAACCTGCCGGCAACAGTGCCTTTCGAGATAACGATCACCACCGAGATCAATCCCGAGGCCAACACCACGCTGATGGGCCTCTATCGCACCAGCAACGTCTATTGCACCCAGTGCGAAGCCGAAGGTTTCCGGCGTATCACCTATTTCCCGGATCGTCCGGATGTTCTTGCCGTCTACACGGTCAACATCATCGCCGACAAGGCAACCGCACCGCTGCTGCTCTCCAACGGTAACTATCTCGGCGGCGCCGGCATGGGCGACGGCCGGCATTTCGCCGCCTGGTTCGATCCGCATCCGAAGCCGAGCTACTTGTTTGCACTCGTCGCCGGTGATCTGGGCATCGTCGAGGACACATTCACCACCATGTCCGGCCGCGAAGTCGCGCTAAAAATCTATGTCGAGCACGGCAAGGAGCCGCGCGCCGCCTACGCCATGGACGCGCTGAAGCGCTCGATGAAGTGGGACGAGGAGCGGTTCGGCCGCGAATACGATCTCGACATCTTCATGATCGTTGCCGTGTCCGATTTCAACATGGGCGCCATGGAGAACAAGGGACTGAACGTTTTCAACGACAAGTACGTGCTTGCCGATCCGGAAACCGCGACCGATGCCGACTACGCCAATATCGAGGCGATCATCGCGCATGAATACTTCCACAACTGGACCGGCAACCGCATCACCTGCCGCGACTGGTTCCAGCTCTGCCTGAAGGAAGGCCTGACCGTCTACCGCGACCACGAATTTTCGGCCGATCAGCGCTCGCGCACCGTTAAGCGCATCGCCGAAGTCAGGCATCTGAAAGCCGAGCAGTTCCCGGAGGATGCAGGCCCCCTTGCCCATCCGGTCCGGCCGACAAAATACCGCGAGATCAACAATTTCTACACGACGACCGTCTATGAGAAGGGCTCCGAAGTCACCCGCATGATCGCGACGTTGCTCGGTGCGGACCTGTTCAAGCAGGGCATGGATCTCTATTTCGATCGCCACGACGGCCAGGCCGTGACGATCGAGGATTTCGTCGCCTGCTTCGCCGACGTCAGCAAGCGCGACCTGACCCAGTTTTCGCTGTGGTATCACCAGGCGGGCACGCCGCTGGTCAGCGCCTCGACGGCCTATGACGCCGCCAGGCAGACATTGACGCTGTCGCTCGAGCAGATGGTGCCTCCGACACCCGGTCAGAGCGCCAAGGAACCGATGTATATCCCGCTGCGCCTGGGACTTCTGCTGGAAGACGGTTCGCAGGCCACGGTCACCTCTGTCACCGGCGCCGAGATGACCGGCGACGTGCTGCATCTCGTCGAGCGCAACCAGACTGTCGTTTTTGGCGCCATAACCTCGCGTCCGGTCCTGTCCCTGAACCGCGGCTTCTCGACGCCGATCAACCTGCATTTCGAGCAGACACCTGCCGATCGGGCTCACATCGCCAAGCATGAGAGCGACCTGTTTGCCCGCTGGCAGGCCTTGAACGATCTTGCCCTTCCCAATCTTGTCGCTGCCGCTGCCAGCGCAAAGGCAGGCGAACCTGCACAATGCGACACATCCCTGATCGACGCTTTGCTCGCGGCAGCCGCCGACGGCGATCTTGAGCCCGCGTTCAGGGCGCAGGCGCTGGCACTGCCGAGCGAGGCCGATATCGCCCGCGAAATCGGCGGAAACAACGACCCCGACGCGATCCATGCAGGACGCCAGCAGATCATGGCGGCGATCGCCAGAGCCGGCCAGGCGATTTTCGGGAAACTGGCCGATGAAATGGTCGTCTCAGGTCCGTTCAGCCCGGATGCAGCAAGTGCCGGACGCCGGGCGCTGCGCAACACCGCCCTTTCCTATCTCGTCTATGCCGAAAACGAACCGGCCCGGGCTGTGGATGCGTTCAAGTCTGCCAACAACATGACCGACCTCAGCCAGGCCCTGACGATCCTTGCACACCGGTTCCCGGACGCAGCCGAAACGGCGGACGCCCTTGCGGCATTCAAGACCCGATTTGCGGGCAACGCCCTGGTGATCGACAAGTGGTTCACCATCCAGGCGACCATCCCCGGCGTTGCAGCGCTTGGCCGCGTCAAGACTTTGATGGCCGATCCGCTGTTCAACGGCTCCAACCCGAACCGGGTGCGTGCTCTCGTCGGCACGTTCGCCTTTTCGAACCCAACCGGCTTCAACCGCGCCGATGGCGAAGGCTACCGGTTCCTTGCCCGCCAGATTCTCGACATCGATCCGCGCAATCCGCAGCTCGCCGCACGCATCCTGACCTCGATGCGGTCGTGGCGTTCGCTGGAAACCGGCCGCGCCGAACATGCCCGCAATGCGCTGCGCGAAATCGCTAATGGCAAGAAACTGTCCGCCGATGTCAGCGACATTGTCGAGCGCATGCTCAAGGGATAGAAAAAATCAACCGGAAACGACTGAAGAACCCCGCGATTGCGGGGTTTTTTCGTTGCCGCCCGAGCACCGGCGCCAAAAGTACAATTTTCCCATGACGATAAATGGTTAACAAAGTTTTACGTTTTGCTCTGGACAAGGCGAATCACAATTGATTCATTGGGTCAGGTTCGAGCGAGCGGCGCTTCGAATCACATGAGGATTTACAGATTTGACGAAGATGGCGGAAGCGCAGCGGGGACGCGCAGCCGGTGAGCGGTTGCGTCCCAGATTCCCAGGCTTTTCGAGGCTGGAGCGGGACGTTATCCAGCACGCACGGATTTTTACCGAGCCGGCGGTGCGCCGTCTCGCGGGCGCCGAGCCGTTGCTCAAGCGCTCGATCCCGATCCTGATCACCGCATTTCTTCTCGTCGTGGCCATTTCCCGCATCAACGGCATCATGGTCGAATATGCCCGCATGGAGGCCAGTTCGCGCCAGGTCACCGTCCTTGCTGCGGCCACCGCAAGTGCTGCCCTTCAGGAAAACGGCGTGGCGCTGTTCGACAAGGCCCAGAAATGGGATGTGGAGCAGCGGCTGAATACATTCCTCTCCCCCGACATGCTCGAAGCCGGCGCGTTCGTCCTGACCGTGCGCAACGACGGCCGGATTTTCGCCAGCTCTCCTGACGGTGCCGTCTATACGGGACGCACGCTCAACGCGGTGGCGCCGGAAGTTGCCGCCTTCCAGTATTTCGGCGAGCGTTCGGCGGTGATGAAGACTTTCATCGGCGGCGCCGAGCATATCGTCGCCCTGATGCAGGTCCCCGGTGGCGCAGGAACGCTGCTGGTGGCCACGCCCCTGTCGCGCATCGAGAAGCTCTGGCGCGATGAGGTATCGCTGAACGTCACCCTTTTTGCCGGGATTTCGGCGATCCTGCTGGTTGTCCTCTACGCCTACTATATCCAGGCCAAGCGCGCCCGTGACGCCGACCAGATATTTGCGGAATCCAACCTGCGCGTCGAGACGGCCCTGTCGCGCGGACGCTGCGGCCTTTGGGATTTCGACATGCCCAACCGCCGGCTTTTCTGGTCGCGCTCGATGTACGAAATGCTCGGCATGCCGCCCCAGAGCACTGTGCTGTCGTTCGGTGACGCCGCACGGCTGATGCACCCGGATGACGGCAATATCTACAAGGTCGCCCGCTCCATCGCCAAGGGCGATGCCCGGCAGATCGACCAGATCTTCCGGATGCGCCATGCCGATGGCCACTATGTCTGGATGCGGGCGCGCGCCCAGGTCATCCGCACCGCGTCGGGCCGCGTGCACCTGATCGGCATCGCCATGGATGTCACGGAGCAGCATCGCCTGGCACAGCGTTACGCGGAAGCCGACCAACGGCTGGCCGATGCGATCGAATGCACGTCGGAGGCCTTCGTGCTGTGGGACAAGAACGACCGGCTGGTGATGTGTAACACCCACTATCAGCAGGCCTACAAGCTCCCCGACCGGGTTCTCGTTGCTGGTACGGAACGCTCCGTGGTCAATGCAGCGGCCGCCCGCCCGATCATCGAACGGCGCATCGCTGATCCCGACCGGTCCAACCATTCGCAGACCTCCGAGGTCCAGCTCGCCGACCAGCGCTGGCTGCAGATCAACGACCGGCGCACCCGCGACGGCGGCATGGTCTCCGTCGGGACTGACATCACGCTTTTGAAGCGGCACCAGGTGCGGCTGCGCGAATCCGAGCGCCGCCTGATGGCGACCATCGGCGATCTCTCGACCTCCCGCATCACGCTGGAGCGGCAGAAGGCCGAACTGTCCGTCGCCAACGCCAATTATCAGGCTGAAAAGGAACGCGCGGAAGCCGCCAACCGGGCAAAGTCCGAATTCCTCGCCAACATGTCGCACGAACTGCGGACGCCCCTGAATGCCATTCTCGGCTTTTCCGAAATCCTGCAGAACCAGATGTTCGGGCCGCTCGGCTCGGAAAAATACGACGAATATTCCCACGACATCCATGACAGCGGCAAACATCTGTTGAACGTCATCAACGACATTCTGGACATGTCGAAGATCGAGGCCGGCCAGATGAAGATCAACCGGGAAACGATCGACCTCGCCCCCCTGATCGAGGAAACCTTGCGCTTCACCACCATCCCGGCACAGCAGAAGAACATCTGCGTCGATCAGCAGATTTCGTCCGGTTTGACAATCACCGCCGACCGCCGTGCCATGAAGCAGGTCCTGCTCAATCTATTGTCCAACGCGGTCAAGTTCACCAACGAGGGCGGCAAGATTTCCCTGCGCGCCCGCAAGGTCGCCGGCGCCGTGACGCTGACCATCGCCGATACCGGCATCGGCATCCCTCGCCTTGCATTGGAAAAGATCGGCCAGCCCTTCGAACAGGTCCAGAGCCAATATGCCAAGAGCAAGGGCGGTTCCGGCCTTGGTTTGGCCATCTCCCGGTCGCTGACCAGCCTGCATGGCGGTTCGATGAAGATCCATTCCCAGGAAAACGTCGGCACGATCATTTCCCTGCGCATACCCGATACGGCACCACGTACCGTATCGGAGGCCAAGGCCAGTCTGGCCTATGCCTAACGCGCATCTCAGGGCTTGACGGTCGCTTGAAATATCCGGCGTACAGCCTTCGACAGGCGCCGGATATCAGCCTCCAGCACCTTGATATCCGGTGCATCCCCGGCCCGGCACAGAAGCTCGACCAGTCCGGCCGGCGCATCCTGTAGCTCCAGATCTCCCTCGATGCACAATCGCACGATCTGCGAAAGGTCGGTGAACAACGTCAGCGCCTCCTGCACGGTATCGAGGTCCGCCGGGACGACCAAGGCCGGCCCAAGCAGCCGCAACACATCCGCCGTGGATGTGCCGCTCGGAGGAGTGGCGACGCCGCGCGCCGGTGCGATCAGGGCAAGATATTGTGCAATGAATTCGATATCGACCAGCCCGCCGGGAATGAGCTTGAAATCCCAGACATCGCTCGGCGGCTTTTCCTTGTCGATCAGCCCCCGCATCTCGGCGACATCGGCCGTGACCTTGGTAACATCGCGGGTTTCACCAAGGACTTCGCGGAAGATCATGTCGACCTCCGCGATCAAGCTTTCCTCGCCGCACAGCGCGCGGGCGCGCGTCAGCGCCATATGCTCCCAGGTCCATGCGTCCTCGCGCTGATACTTTGCAAAGGCATTGATCCGGGTGGCGACAGGCCCTTTATTGCCTGAGGGGCGCAGCCGCATGTCTACCTCGTAGAGCACGCCTTCGGCAGTCGGCGCCGAAAGTGCGGAGATCAGCCTCTGGGTGATGCGGGTGAAATAGCGAATGGAATCGAGTGGCTTGGCCCCGTCGGATTCACCGGCTTCGTCATCGTAGTCGTAGAGCAGGATGATATCGACGTCCGACCCGGCAGTCAGTTCGTGGCTGCCAAGCTTGCCCATGCCGATAACGGCGACGCGGCCGCCCGGGAATTTCCCGTGTGCCGCCTCCACCTCGTGCAGCACAGCCTCCAGAGCAGCGGTCAGGATCAGGTCGGCCAGATCCGTAAACGCATGCCCCGCCTGGGCGCCGGTGATGACGCCGGTCAGCAGCCTGATCCCGATCAGGAACCGCTGCTCGGAGGCAGTGATCCGCAGCCGGTCGAGAATATCCTCATAGTGCCGGGCCGTGGCCAGAAAGCCTCTGATCCGCTCCTCCAGATAGTCGCGTGTCGGCAGCTCTGCGAGAAGCCGGGGATCGAGCATGCCGTCGAAGACATGCGGCTTGCTGGCAATGATATCGGCCAGCCGGGGGGCGGATGACATGATGTTGACGATCAGCGACAGCAGGCCGGGATTGTTGCCGAGCAGCGAGAACAGCTGGATGCCGGACGGCAGACCCGCGATGAAATGGTCGAAGCGCAACAATGCCTCGTCGGCTCGCTTGTTCTGGCCGAAAACCCGCAGGAGTTCCGGCGTCAACTCCGTCAGCCTCTCGCGTGCTTCTACCGACTGCGTGGCCCGGTACCGGCCGTAGTGCCAGGTGCGGATGGTACGGGAAATATCCTGCGGCCGTTCGAACCCCAGCTTCTTCAAGGTATCCAGCGTGTCTGGGTCATCTCTTTGGCCGGTAAAGACCAGATTTCCGGTCTCGGTCGAAAGTTTCGCCTCCTGCTCGAACAGCTGGGCATAACGCCGCTCCACCGTCTTGAGCACGCGTGACAATTCCAGGGAAAACGCCGGAACATCGGCAAAACCCATCATGTAGGCGATGCGCTTCAGCTCGGCGTCGCTTGCCGGCAGAACATGCGTCTGCTCATCGCGTACCATCTGGACCCTGTGTTCGACATCGCGCAGGAACCAGTAGGCGGAAGTCAGTTCCCTGGCGGTTTCCGCGTCGATCCAGTTGGCCCCCGCTAAGCCCTGCAGCATTGGCTCGGTGGCGCGCAGCCGCAACTCCGGCATCCGTCCCCCGGCGATCAGCTGCTGCGTCTGGACAAAGAACTCGATTTCACGGATGCCGCCGCGGCCAAGCTTGATATTGTGGCCTTTGACGGCGATCTCGCCGTGCCCCTTGTGGGCATGAATCTGCCGCTTGATCGAATGGATATCGGCAATCGCCGCATAATCCAGATATTTGCGGAACATGAACGGGGTGAGTTCACGCAGGAACGCCTCGCCGGCCTTAAGGTCGCCAGCCACCGGGCGGGCCTTGATGAACGCCGCCCTCTCCCAGTTCTGCCCGCGGCTCTCATAGTAGAGCATTGCCGCCTCGACCGGAATGGCAAGCGGCGTCGCACCGGGATCGGGACGCAGACGCAGGTCGGTGCGGAAGACATAGCCATCGCCGCTGCGCTCCTGCAGGATGCGGATCAGCCGGCGCAGCAACCGGGCAAACGTTTCCGGCGCGTCGTCGGGAATGGTGATCAACGGTGCCTGCGGCTCGTAGAACACCACCAGATCGATATCCGATGAATAATTCAGCTCGAAGGCGCCCAGCTTGCCCATGCCCAGAACAACGACACCCGACCGTTCGCTCGGATGGGCGACATCCACGACAGTCAGCTTGCCTGCGTCATGGGCACTTAAAAGCAGGTGGTCGATGGCGGCGGAGACCGCCGCGCCGGCGAAATCGCTCAGCCACCGGGTTGTCTCGCGCGCATCGAAAAGGCGTGACAGGTCGGCGAGCGCGATTGCAAAGGCAATATCCCGCTTGGCCTGCCGTAGGCGCGTCATGATCTCGGCATCGGTCAGTGGCTTGCCCGCGTCAGGACCTTTCCAAGCGTCGCGGGCTCTCTGGACGCAGGCTTCCAGATAGGGGATCAGAGGTCCGGCAAGAGCCTGCACAAGCACCTGCGGATAGGAAACAGCCGTGTCCCGCAGATAAGGCGAGAGGGACAACGCCGCGACGATAAAATCCTTGAGCGGCGTTTCCGATACCAGCAGGTCGGCGATGTCGCGATTGCTCTTTGAGATATCCTTGAGGCTGGAGAGGACGGCTTTAGCGTCCGTCTGGCTCATCGGCCGCAGCGCACATGTGCTGATATCCGATAACCGCCGCATGTCCGTTTGCATATTGGTCCCTCCCAGCCGCTCCCGATTTCGGCTGTCCCATGCCTATCAGCCGGAACGCGCCGGGAAAACCATGCTGGCGGTCAAACCCCGATTGTTTTCTGCGTCACGAACCGTGTCGCTCAGTTCGAGAGAGCCCTGATGCATCTCCATCACCGCCTCGACAAGCGATAGCCCCAGCCCGGTTCCAGGCTTGCTGCGGCTTTCGTCCAGCCGCACGAAACGCTCCACCACGTCATCGCGCCGATCGGCAGGCACACCCGGACCATGATCCGCCACCGACAGGACGATGGCTCCCTCCCGTCTTGCAAGGCTAACCTTGATCAGAGGATTTGCGCCGCCATCGGAATATTTGATGGCATTGTCGATCAGATTGCCCAGCGCCTGCCCGATCAGTTCCCGATTGCCGGAAACGTGAATATCGGCGGGCACATCGGCTTCCAGTTTCAGCGCCTGCTCGTCGGCCACGGGCTCATAGAGTTCAACGCAGTCGGCGACGCTTTGCGAAAGGTTGACATCGCTCATTTCGGCGGCGGCTGCCCCGGCTTCGACACGGGAGATCATCAGCAGTGCGTTGAACGTGCGGATCAACTGGTCGGATTCGCCGATGATCTCCTCCAGCGAAGCCCGATAACCGGAATTGGTCGCCTTATGCGCCAGCGCGGCCTCGGCCTTGTTGCGCAGACGCGTCAGCGGTGTCTTCAGATCGTGGGCGATGTTGTCGGAGACTTGCCGCAGACCTTCGTTCAGCTTCTCGATCCGTCCAAGCATGGCATTGAGCGATTCCGATAACCGGTCGAATTCGTCGCCGGAACCGCTCATCGGCAACCGCTGGGAGAGATCGCCCGCCATGATCCGCGTGCTGGCGTCCGACATCCGGTCGATGCGTTTCAGCGCGTTGCGGCCGATGGCAAACCAGATGATCAGCGCGCCAATGCCCATGATACCAAGCGCAACGACGAGGGCCTGCCGCACCAGCACCCGAAACTTCTCTGGCTCCTGCAGGTCGCGGCCAACCAGAATGCGCAGACCGTTGTCGAGCACCAGCACATGCGCCAATGCCACGTGGGTCTCCTTGCGGCTTTCGTCGGTATAGCGCTGATAACGGAATGCCTCGCCTGTCCAGCCTTCCTTATCCAGTAGGCCCGGCTGCAGCGAGGCGACATTGCCGGCCAAAATCTCGCCGGTCGGTCCGGCGATGACGTAGAGATTGGCGCCCGGCTGCCGCGCCCGCCGCTCCAGGGTCCGCAGCAATCCGTTGACACCGGCGCGGCCGTAGACTTCCTCGATCTGCGCTACTTCTGCTGTAACCGCATCCTTCGTCTGCTGCTCCAGCAGCCGTTGCGACATGGCGGTGACGTAGAAGACCAGAAACGCGGCGCAGAGCGAAAACAGCAGCAGATAGAGCGCCGAGAGGCGAACGGCTGTGGTGCGGAAGAGGACACGCAACCTGCTCATGCGTCCGTGCGTCCGTCTTCCTTGATCATGTAGCCGGCACCGCGCACGGTACGCAGCAACGGCTGGTCGAAGTCTTTCTCGATCTTGGAACGCAGCCGCGACACATGCACATCGATGACATTGGTCTGCGGATCGAAATGATAGTCCCAGACATTTTCCAGGAGCATGGTACGCGTCACCACTTGGCCCGCATTCTTCATCAGGTATTCAAGCAGCCGGAATTCGCGGGGCTGCAGCAAAAGCTCGCGCCCTTGGCGGCGCACCGTGTGCGACAGCCGGTCCAGCTCCAGATCGCCGACACGATAGACCATGTCCTGCTCGGGAGCTCCTTTGCGGCGGCCGAGCACTTCGACGCGCGCCAGAAGCTCGTTGAAGGCGTAGGGCTTGGGCAGATAATCGTCGCCGCCGGCGCGCAATCCCGTGACCCGGTCATCGACCTGGCCGAGTGCGGAAAGAATGAGCACCGGGGTGTGGACGCCCTTGCGGCGCAGCTCCGAGATCACCGACAACCCGTCGCGGCGCGGCAGCATGCGGTCGATGACGAGCACGTCGTAGCTGTTCTCGCTCGCCATGAACAAGCCGCTTTCGCCGTCGCTGGCATGGTCGGAGACGATGCCGGCCTCGCGAAAGGCCTTGGCCAGATAGGCGGCCGCCTCGAGGTCATCTTCGATAATCAGAATCTTCATGCGCGTGACCATAGTACCTGACCCGTATCTTCCACAACCGGTTTACCTTGGGAATTCGCCTGCCTGCCCGGTCGCGCAGGGAATACCAAGGCTCGCTGATGGAGACTTGGCATAAGACGTGCCCTGAAACGCCAGACGCCGCGAAACCCTGGGGAAGGTCCGCGGCGCCCGGCTGTTCAGTGGAACCGGATCAGCCCTGGCTGATCGGCAGTGCCACGAAGCGGCTGGCGTTGTCAGCCTCGATCTGGAACAGCGCCTTGGTGCGTCCGTCCTTCTTGGCGGCCTCGATAACCTTGAGGATATCGTCGGCCGACTTGACCTCCTGGTTGTTGACCGAGACGATCTTCTGGCCTTCCTTCAGGCCGCGATCGCTGGCGTCGGAGTCCGGATCGACCGACGAGATCATCACGCCGTTGCCGTCATCCGAAGGAGTCACGGTGACACCGAGATCAGCCAGCGCCTTCTCGCTCGAGGGCTGCTCTTCCTGCTGCTGCTGGTCGGGCACGGAGGCTTCCTTGGTATCGGCAGGCAAGGTTCCGACTTCGAGCTTGACGCTCTCGGCCTTGCCGTCACGCCACAGAGCGACATCGACGCTGGTGCCCGGACGCATCAGGGCAATCTTGCGAGCCAGCTCGCGAGGACCCTTGATGGTGTCGCCGTTAACGGCAGTGATGACATCGCCCTTCTTGATACCGGCCTTCTCGCCGGGAGAACCGGCCTGCGGCTCGACGACAAGCGCGCCGCTTGCCTCGGCAAGGCCGAGCGATTCAGCCACATCCTTGTCAACCGGCTGGATCTGCACGCCGAGCCAGCCGCGCGATACTTCGCCATCCTTCATCAGGTCGGTGACGACATCCTTGGCGACGGAAGCGGGAATGGCAAACGCGATACCGACATTGCCGCCCGATGGCGAGAAGATTGCTGTGTTGATGCCGACGACTTCGCCGTTGAGGTTGAAGGTCGGACCGCCGGAGTTGCCACGGTTCACCGCCGCATCGACCTGCAGATAGTCGTCATAGGGGCCTGAGCCGATATCGCGGCCGCGGGCCGAAATGATGCCCGAAGTAACGGTGCCGCCAAGACCGAAGGGATTGCCGACGGCCACGACCCAGTCGCCAACGCGAACCTTGCTGTCATCAGCCCAGTTTACATAAGTGAACGTGCGCTTGTCATCGACCTTCAGCACGGCCAGATCGGTGCGGCTGTCCTTGCCGACCAGCTTGGCGTCCAGTTCCGTGCCGTCGTTCAGAATGACCGTGAAAGCGGAGCCGTCGGAAACGACGTGATTGTTGGTGACGAGATAACCGTCTTCAGAGATGAAGAACCCCGAACCCTGCGATGTCGGGCGCAGGCGGCCCGGCTTGCCGTCGCGCGGCCCATGGTCACGGTCGGCATGCTTGTCGCCGTTCGGACCGCCGAACTCCTTGAAGAAGCGCTTCAGCGGGTGGTCGTCCGGGAGTTCATCAAGGCCACGGCCGCCGAAATCGAAGCTGAAGCCGTTGCCGTCGCTGGCGTCATCGGAAACCGGATTGGCACGCGACTGCACACGCACCGAAACAACAGCCGGCGAAACGGCATCGACGACATTGGCAAAGCTCGGAACCTGCGGCGCTTCGACTTTGACGGCGGCGGCAAAGGACTGGGTGACGGCGGCAGGAATGCCGGTCGACATCATGACAGCCGCCAGGCCTGCAACGGTCGAGGTTTTCAAAACGGTCTTGAGGGAGGGACGCAGTGCGTTTGTCTTAAACATCCGATTTGCCTTTTCTCTTCGTGTACGTTTGGCTGACTGGAGGAACAGCCGATGAGAAAGGAATAGTCGAACGCACCTTACTGACTTGTGTCCGCAGGATGAACTTTTGGTAATGTTGGGTGGAGTGTCGGTAGTCGGTAGTCGGTAGTCGGTAGTCGGTAGAAAAAGGCTCTTCAATCGCCAGAGCGCTGCAACTACCCACTACTCACTACTCACTACTCACCTTTCCTCAAAACAGCATCCAGCCGCGCCTGCTCGTCCGCGGACAGTGCCGTTCCGGTCGCCTTGCCGGTCCTGCGCCTGATAGCAACAAGCATTGCTGCGGCACCGGCCAGAAGCAGCACCACCGGAGCGCCCCACAGAATGAGCGTCTTTACCTCGAAGCGGGGATTGAGCAGGACGAACTCGCCGTAGCGCGAAACGACATAGGCAATGACCGCCTCGTCGCTATCGCCGTTGGTGATCCGCTCGCGCACCAGAAGGCGCAGGTCCTTGGCAAGCTCGGCATTCGAATCGTCGATCGACTGGTTCTGACAGACCATGCAGCGCAATTGCGCCGACAACGCGCGTGCGCGTGCCTCCAGCGCCGGATCGGCCAGCACCTCATCGGGATTGACGGCAAAGACCGGCGAGACCGGCAGCAGCAGCAGGAAGACGATAACGAGGAGCCGCCGGATCATTGTGCCGGCTCCAGAACCGGTTTCTTCTGCTTTTTGGCGCGAGCCGGAGCACCGACCCGCAAGCGTCTGTCGCTTAGCGAAACAGCGCCGCCTGCGATCATGAAAAGCGTCCCGAGCCAGATACACAGGATCATCGGTTTCCACCAGATCCTGACGACGACCCCGCCGTCCGCCATGCCGTCACCCAGCGAAATATAGAGTTGGCTCAGCCCGAACGTCCGGATACCCGCCTCGGTGGTGGGCATCTGCCGCGCCGTATAGAGCCGTTTTGAAGACCAGACCTCGGCAACATCGACGCCTGCGCGGCTGATGGTGAAATGACCGGATTCCTCGCTATAGTTTGGCCCGTTGCCCTTGCGCAGGCCATCGAAGCGCAGCGTGTAACCGCCGGCATCCGCGGTCATGCCAGGCTTCATCTCGGCAATGTGTTCGGTCTCGAACGCGGTGACCGCGACAATGCCGATCAGCGTCACGCCGAGCCCGATATGGGCCAACGCTGTGCCGAAAACCGATCGCGGCAGACCGGACAGGCGCCGCAAGGCGACGGCGCCCGTCACCTTGCCAAGGCCTGAACGCAGGAAAAGCTCCGTCAGCGAACCGGCGATCATGTAGGCACCAAGCGCGATGCCGAACAGCGCCATGACCGGCCCACCATTCTGCGCATAGTAAATGGCACTTCCCACCACCAGACCGAACGCCACCGCGGCAAACAGGCGTTGTCCGGCCCCCAACAGATCGCCACGTTTCCATGCGAGCAGCGGGCCGAAGGGCACGGCCAGCAAAAGCGGCAGCATCAGCAGGCCGAAGGTCATGTTGAAGAATGGCGGACCGACGGAGATTTTCGCGCCTGTCAGCGCTTCCAGCGCCAGCGGATAGAGCGTGCCGGTCAGCACGGTCGCGGCAGCCGTCGTCAGGATCAGATTGTTGAGGACCAGCGCGCCCTCGCGCGACATCGGCGCGAACAGGCCGCCCGCTTTCAGATGCGCGGCACGCAAAGCAAACAGCGACAACGCGCCGCCGATGAAGAGGATCAGGATGATCAGGATGAAGACGCCGCGTGTCGGATCGGTCGCGAAGGCGTGAACGGACGTCAGCACGCCGGAGCGCACGAGGAAGGTGCCGAGCAGCGACATCGAAAACGTCATGATCGCCAGAAGCACGGTCCAGATCTTCAGCGCCTCGCGCTTTTCCATCACCAGCGCCGAATGCAACAGCGCCGTTCCGGCAAGCCACGGGATGAAGGACGCGTTCTCGACCGGATCCCAGAACCACCAGCCACCCCAGCCCAGTTCGTAGTAGGCCCAGTAGGAGCCCATGGCGATGCCCGCCGTCAGGCAGGTCCAGGCGGCCAGCGTCCACGGCCGCACCCAGCGCGCCCAGGCCGCATCGATACGGCCCTCGATCAGGGCTGCGACGGCAAACGAGAAGCAGACGGAAAACCCGACATAGCCGAGGTAGAGCAGCGGCGGATGAATGGCCAGCCCGATATCCTGCAGCACCGGGTTGAGATCCCGTCCCTCGCCCGGCGCGTCCAGCAACCGGTTGAAGGGATTGGACGTCAAGAGAATGAACAGCGAGAATGCCGCCGCGATCCAAGCCTGAACGGCCAGCACATTGGCTTTCAAGGTCTCCGGCAGATTATCCCCGAACACGGCGACAAGCGCCGAGAAAAACGTCAGGATCAGCACCCACAGAAGCATCGAGCCTTCGTGATTGCCCCAGACACCGGAGAACTTGTAGATCAGCGGGATCTGCGAGTGCGAATTCTCCCAGACGTTCTGAACGGAGAAATCGGACGTCACATGGGCGTAGGTGAGAACACCGAACGACAGGGCAACCAGCAGGAACGTCGCCTTGGCCGCTACGGTGCCGATGTCCATCAGCGCCCGGTCGTTCCGCAGCGCGCCGATAATCGGCAGTACCGCCTGCAGCAGCGATGTGGCAAGCGCCAGAACCAGCGCATAGTGTCCAAGCTCGATGATCATCGGATATTTTCCTTGCCGCCGAGATTGACGCCCTGCGCCTTCAGCCGGTCCGCCACGTCCTTGGGCATATAGGTCTCGTCATGCTTGGCAAGCACGGTATCGGCAACGAACACCGGGCTCCCCTCCTTGAAACTGCCTTCCGCGACAACACCCTGCCCTTCGCGGAACAGATCCGGCAGAATTCCGGTATAGGTCACCGGCACCGTGTCCAGCGTATCGGTGACGCTGAAGGTTATGGTCATGCCTTCGCCGCGCTTGAGCGAACCATTCTCGACCAGACCACCCAGCCGGATGCGCGTGCCCGGCGCAAGCTGGGCCTTGGCGAGGTCGCCTGGAACATAGAAATAGGCGATTGCCTGGCTGAACGCGACCATCACCAGCAGCACCGCCGCAACGATGAAACCGACCCCGCCGCCAATGATCGCCAGACGCTTCTGCTTGCGGGTCATTTTACGCCTCCATCGGCCTTCAGCCCAAGCTCGCCTGCCAGCGCCAGCAATTGCTTGCCCTCGTCGCCATCGGCCGGAAAGGCGGCCAGCCCCTGTTTCAGGGCATCCGCTGCCTTGTCCTTCTGGCCAAGCACGGAATAGGACCGGATGATCCGCATCCATCCCTCGAAATTCTTCGGATCTGTCTTGAGCTTTTCGGCAAGGCTGCCGACCATGCCCTCGATCATCGCCGTGCGATCGCCAGCACTCATGTCCTTGGCGGCGGCGATATCGTCACCGGTCGGATTGCCCAGCGGTGTTGCTGCCTGCTGCGCCGGGGCTCCCAAAGCTTCACCCTTGAGACCGGCAATATGCTGATTGACCAGCGGCAGCCAGGGGGCGCCCACGGGCGATGTCCGGACAATCTGCTCGAACGCGGCCAATGCCTCCGGCGCCTTGCCCTCCTGTTTCAGGGCAAGCGCCAGGTAAAATCGCGCACGTGGATCTCCGGGTTCGATCACCAGCAATTTCTGCAGCGCGTCGCGCGCCTCGTTCGTCACCAAGCCGCCGGACAGCGCGATCAGACTTTCGGCATATCCGCCCAGACGCACCGGTGTCGCCCCAAGTATGCGCAGCGCGTTGCGGAAAGCCACAGCGGCTTGCTCGATGCGGCCGCTGCGATAATAGATCGGCGCCAAAACATCCCATCCGGCACCGTCCTCAGGATTGGCGACCAGTTGCTGCTCGGCCCGTGCAATCAGAATGTTCATGTCGTCGCCCGGATTGGCGAGACGCGCGGACAGCGGCGCATCCGGCACATCCGGATTGCCGGTTCGCAAGTAAAGACAGAGCCCAACGGCAGGCAGGATGAGGATGACGGCAAGCTGTGCCAACCGGTGGCCGCGCCTTACCGGCGAAACCGGGCCGGAGGCCTTCACAGCGTCCGTCGCGGCCAGGAGGCGGCGGGCCACCTCGGCGCGCGCAAAGTCCGCATCTTCGCCGGAAATCAGGCCGTTCTTCTCGTCGCGCTTCAGCTCTTCGAGCTGGTCGCGATAGACTTCGACGTCATGGGATTGGGGAGCCTCGGCGCCGGCGGCGGCGCGCAGCAGCGGAAGCAGCAAAACAGCGGCAACGGCCGCCGTCAGAATGGCAACTAGGATCCAGAACAGCATGTGCGCTCAATTACTATGCGGAGCACGCCATTCCAATCGGAAAACGGGAAATGACGGAAATTTGAGGCGTTTCGCCGCAACGGCGCAATGCGCACATCAGCCCAGCGGCGTCCAGGTGCCGTCCGCATTGCGGCAGGCAGCGCCACGCGCAACACTCTCCTGCCCCTTCACCGTCACGGTATGACTGTATTGGCGGCAGTTCTGCGACCCCACCTGATACGGTGCCGCCGCAACGACGGAACCGCTGATGCCCGATCCCTGCCAGACAACCGGCTGTCCGCCACGAGCCGCTTCCAGCGCCCGGTATTCCGCCTCCAGCGCACGCTGACGATCGGCCTTGCTGATCGAAAGCCCGGCTTGACGGCCGATAACGCCACCCTCAAGCGCTGCGATATAGGAGGCCGATGTCTTGGAGGTCGCCGCAGCACCGCCCTTGCCGCCATCGCGCGACGTGGTTCCGCAACCGGCAATGATCAATGACAAGGCAATCAGACATGCGGCCGGAGAGGCAGACAGAATGGTCGGGAAACAGGACTGGTTCTTCATCGTGTCGGACAGCTCTTACGGTTTCCGGTGCATCGGCAGGTTGCGGCCCGGCGTCAGGCCGATTCATGGCTCACCATCTTTTTACATTCCCCGCCCAAGCAGGCAACATCGGAGAGGCCGAACCTGCTGCATTGCAAAATTTTGCCCGCGATCCTGTCAAAAAAGTCACGCGATGGCCCAAACGCGTGTCATCATGACACAGCCGGCAGCACGATCAGTGCCTTCAGCCCACCCCGTTCGCCCCGCGACAGCCCGAGAGTGCCTTGATATTCACCGGCAATCTCGCTGACGATCGACAGGCCCAGTCCGGTCCCCGGCTTGCTTTCGTCAAGCCGCCTGCCCCGTTTGATGGCAACGGCGATCTGCTCCGGCTCAAGGCCGGGGCCGTCGTCTTCCACCTCGATGGCGATCCAGTTGCGCCGTCCCGGGTCTTTTCCCTGAACGCCGTCTGGCGCGATCTGTGCCGTGACGTGAACCTCTTCGCCGGCATAGCGCGCCGCATTGTCCAAAAGGTTGCCGACCGTTTCCTCGACATCCTGCTGCTCCATCGCCAGGATCAGGCCGGGGGGAGAGACAGTCAGCAGAAAGGTCTTTTCCGGATGCAGCCGGCGCATGACGCGCACCAGCCGTTCAAGCACCGGCTCGACCTCGGTGCGAGCGAGAACCGATTCCCGCTGTGCTGCGATCCGTGCCCGGTTGAGATAGGACTGCACCTGCATCTGCATCGCATCCGCCTGCGCCTTGACGAGGTCGCCATGCGGCGCCTCGAGTACCCGCGCCTCGTTGATCAAAACGGCCAGCGGCGTCTTCAGCGAATGCGCGAGATTACCCACCTGCATGCGGGCGCGCTCGATGATGCGCCGGTTGCTGTCGATCAGTGCGTTGACCTCGCTTGCCAGGGGCTGGATTTCACGCGGGAACTCGCCGTCCAGCCGCTCGCTTTCGCCACCTCGGATCTTTTCCAGCGACCGCCGTGCCTGATCGAGCGGCCTGAGACCAAAGAGGATGGCCAGAGCGTTCATGCCCAGCCCCCCGAAGCCGAAGATAGCCAGCGCCAGATAGAGATTGCGGTTGAAGTCGTCGATGTCGGCTTCCAGCACATCGCGATTGCCAGCAACCCGGAAGCGGGCGGTATGTCCCTGGATATCCAGCACGACTTCCGTCTCCGCCACCTCGACCTCGTTGTTGAAGGAATCGACGGTCGTGTAGAAACGCTCGTAGCGAATATCGAAGGGCACTTCATCGACGCTGGCGATCGGCAGTTTGCCCGAGCCGAGCGAGGTCGATAGGAGCGGTGGCGTGTTGAATTCGCCGATCGGCTCGACGATCCAGTACCAGCCGGTCTGCGGCTGGGAGAAGCGCAGATCGCCCAGCTGCGGACTGCCAGCCAGCACGGACTTGTCGTTGACGACGATCGAATTGATGACGTTGTAGAGCTGGGCGCGCAAAAGATCCTGAAAGCCGCGCTCCGAGCCCTGCCGGTAAAGTGTCGAGATCACCACGCCGATCACCACCAGCGCCGCCACCGCCCAGATGGTGGAAACCAGAAGAACGCGTGCGGTCAGCGATCGCGGGCGCAGCATCATGGGTATCGCCGAACGGGCTGGCAGGACAACGCGGCCGCGCCATGTCCGGCATGGGTAGCTGCCCGGTCTTTCCGGTTGAACATGGCGATCCCGCTCAGGATTTCACTTCCTTGCTGGCCATGCCGGGCGCCTGCATGCGATAACCGAGGCCTCGCACCGTTTCGATCAGGTCGTTGCCGATCTTCTTGCGAAGCCGGCCGACGAAAACCTCGATCGTATTGGAATCGCGGTCGAAGTCCTGATCGTACATGTGCTCGACCAGCTCCGTGCGCGAAACCACCTGCCCCATGTGATGCATCAGATAGGACAGGAGCCGGAACTCGTGCGAGGTGAGCTTCAGCGCCACCCCGTTGACCAGCGCCTTGGAGCCCTTGGTATCCAGCCGCACGGGGCCGCAGACGATTTCGGAGCTTGCATGTCCGGCCGCGCGCCGGATCAATGCGCGGATACGCGCCAGCACCTCCTCGACATGAAACGGCTTGGTGACGTAGTCGTCGGCGCCGGCATCGATGCCTGCAACCTTGTCGCTCCAGCGGTCTCGCGCGGTGAGGATCAGCACCGGCATCACCTTTCCGGCACCGCGCCACTTTTCCAGCACGGTAATACCGTCCATTTCCGGCAGGCCGATGTCGAGAATGACGGCGTCATAGGGTTCCCCCTCGCCGAGATAGTGACCCTCCTCGCCATCGAAGGCCTGGTCGACGACGTATCCGGCTTCCTTCAGAGTGTCCGTCAGCTGACGGTTGAGGTTGACGTCGTCTTCGACCACCAGAATGCGCATGAACAGACTTTCTTCCCTTGCGCGCCAGCATCTTCCAAAGATTGTCCGTCGCGTTGCAACACCAGACTTACTGCTTACCCTATTTCATCCGTTTCGAGAATGTTTTGAAGGCCTGCGGCTACATCGGCACGCGCATCGTCACCTTTTTCGGACGGCCGCCATTGCCGGGGATCAGCACAGTGACGACACATTTGCCATCGCCGGTCGGCTGGGCCGACAAAAGCTCGCCACCGGTCTTGGCGACGACCTCGGCTGCCGCCTGTCCACAATCGCCGTCCACCACGACAACCATCGATGGCACATCAATCGCCGGCGGCGCGAATCCGGAAAGGCCCGCAGCAAGCGTTGCTATGATCAAGGGTGAGGACATGAACGCACTTTCGACTTGAAAACAATATTGGCGACCTGTGAAGCATCGTTGCAAATTTAATAAACGATACAGTCTGAATGGCAAATGAATGTCCTGAAAACCGCACGTTTTACGCAATCTTGAGCTACAGCATAATTCCTTGGATCGGTACCGGTTTAAGGAAAAATCATGCAGCAAATTTAAAGTGCTGCAGCGACCTTTTTGTCCGTCGTGAACAACACGCGGCGCTGTAGTCTAACGCAACCGCTTGCGAGCGGAAATCCGGCCCCAGATCGCGACCAGCCCGCCCACCGCCGCGACCAGCGCGGTCAGTCCGTCCACAACGCCGCTTTCGTCCTCAGGCGCAATCTCCAGTCCCAGCAAATTGGCGCAGGATGCCAGGATTGCAACCACACCACCCCAAACGGTCTTCGACATGTACCAGGTTTTCAAATCGTTCATTTGACGCTCCTCGTCCCGTTCGCTTCTTGGGTTGAGTTTGGTTTAATGGAGGGCCGCAATTTTATAGGCTGAGCAGCGCCTGCGCCGGCACGCCGAACGCGACCTTCTGGCCGCGCTGCCGAATGCGAATCGACAATACTGTCTGCGGCGCGCCGAAATCGGCGACCTCAAGGCCCGCCGCATAGTTCAATGCGGGCTCGGACACATCGAAGGACCGCTTGACGGCCGCCCCATCGAGGATGTCGAGGCGATACGCTTCCTGGGTCTCATCCAGAGCGATATCGCCGTCAAGCCAATGGTCGGCATCGCGGCGTGCGCAGCGGATCCAGGTGATCTTGATATCGCCGCTCTCGATGCGCCGCGCCCGCAGGTGCACCGGCGCAACCGGCGTCTCCGCCCGCAGGCCACCGGCAAAAACAAAGGGGCCGCTGGGCGTGGCGGCCTGCCCGCCTGGCTCGGCGATCCAGTTGATCGCACGCCCCATTTCATCGGCGCTCAACCCAAGCGGCCTGACGGCCGTGTTGAGCACGACCACCGGAGCACTGGCAACGCTGCCTGCCAGCATCGCATCCGTGGTCCCGTTCAGCCCGCGCAAAAGCTTGGAAAGTCGCCAGCGGCCGGCAGAGATTTCCTCCGCGTTCTGGAAACCGACGACCTCCCAAACGCCATTTGCCGCAAGGATCGCCAGCCGGTTCAGCCCGTTGAGGACGGATAGACGGCTCGCCGAAGACAGCCCGCCGAAATAAAGGTCGAACGTCAGCGTCCGCGCCGCATCAAACCTGCCGGTGACACCCGCACCGAGCGCCTCCGTCAGAACACCGGTCTGTGCCGGCTGATCGAGCCGCACCCGTGTCTGAAAACCTTCCGTCGTCGCCGATGACGAAAGCGTCACCGCCCGCCAGGGCCGGGCAAACACAGCGGCGCGCGCGAACGTGCTGGCATCCCCCGCCTCGTATTGCGGCAGGTCCATCAGATGCACGATCGGCGAGAACCCGGCGGATGGTGTACGCGGCGGGTCGATCAACCGGGATGGCCCGGCAGGACCGCCACCGCTTGACGGCACGAACGCCCGCGCCTCGACCGAACGCACCGCCCCATCCTCGATGCGGCTGACAAGGAAACTGCCGGCTGGCCCTTCGTCAAAGGCGACGATATCGCCCGGCTCGAAAGCCAACGCCGCCGGCGACAGCGAAAAGCGAACGCTCCGGCGCGAGACCTGATGATCCCGAAGCGCATCCTCGACGGCGCTTGCCGCAGCGCCATCGTGCAGGACGCCCGGCACCGAAAGCCGCAGAACCCGGTCATTGGCCGGCGATACCCGGCGCGAGCGGGCGGTCGTCCGTTCATAGGCGTTTTGCGGATCGAAGTGATCGAGGATGGCCTCGCTGCCGAAATCGCTGTCATGGCCGCGCGTTTCCTCAAACAGCGCTTGCTCGTCGATATCCGCCAGCACCGGGACGATCGTCGGTTGCGCCGCCTGTTTCATTCGCGACCGGAAGCGCAACGTCCCGCCGTCTTCGACCGCATCGATCTGCAACGCCGCCATCAGCGGTTCAAGCACGTCGCGCGCCGACGCCTGCTCCGATTGCACATAGCCGCTCAGGTCGCCACTGACGCAGCTCACATCGCCGCCCTCAAATCCGTGATCTGCAAGCACCGCCGCAATGACATCGGCAGCCGTGGAAGCGCCAAGCCGGCCGTTCAGCCAATGCCCGGTCTGCCAATTTTCGCCATCGGACCAAAGCGCGGTATTCTCCGGAAAGGCCGGCATCGGCCGCGCATCCCAGGTCCAGACGAACATGTGACCCGGATCAAGGCATGCGGGTGCCCCCGGCCCCTGCCAGAACCGGTGCTGCGCCTCCAGAAACCGTCGCTGCATGGCATCACCACGCGCGCCGTTCGAATGGTATGGAACCGCCGTCTCCGACGATTTCGGGTCGGTAAAGACGTTTGGCTGGTTTGCCCCCTTGTCGATCGCCGGGCAGCCCAGCTCGGTAAACCAGACCGGCTTGGAGCCCGCAACCCAGGCCGTCGTCACCGCCTGCTCGACACTGGCGATCCGGTTGCGATGCGTCTGTCCCCACCAGTTGGCAATATCCTTGTAGCGGTAGACCCAGGGCTTTGCCGCCAGTCCGTCGGTGATCGGCGTGCGGATACGATCGCGGCGGCCGTCGCTGCCAGCATAATACCAGTCATAGCCCTCGCCGGCAGCGACCATCGCGCCCATCGCGTCGACGTCTTCCGCAAGCCGGAAACCATCCGGATTGCCGAGCGAGGAATCGCTGTCGCGCCAGTCGGACAATGGCATGTAGTTGTCGATGCCGACGGCATCGATATTGGCCGATGCCCAGAGCGGATCGAGATTATAGTGCACTTCGCCCGATCCGTCCGGCGGGTGGTAGCCGAAATATTCGCTCCAGTCGGCGGCGTAGGTCAGCTTGGTGCCCACCCCGAGAATCGCCCGGACATCGGCGACAAGGCCGATCAGCTTCTCGACAAACGGAAAAGCGCCCGCGCCATCGCGCAGCTGCGTCAGCCCGCGCAGTTCGGAGCCGGCGATGAACCCGTCGATCCCGCCTGCCGCTGCCGCCAGAAGCGCGTAGTGAAGCACCAGCCGGCGATACCCCTCGTCCGCTGCCGTCGATGTCACCGACGTGCCGGAAACCGAAAAATTTGCCGCCGTGGCGTTTCCGCAAAAGGCTTCCACCTGCGTGCGCGCCGCCATTGTCTTGTCGGCGCTGCCGACCAGGCCCGGCGCCGGATGCGCGGTAATGCGCCCACGCCAGGGATAGGCCGGCTGTCCGGTTCCGCCATAAGGGTTGGGCAACGTGTTGCCGCCGGGAATATCCATCATCACGAATGGATAGAGATAGACCTTGAGCCCGCGCGCCTTCAGGTCGGTGATCGCCGCCACCACGCTTGCATCGCCCGGCGTGCCGCCATAGGCGGGGCCGCCGCCATTCTGGCTGATCAGCCTCGCCGCACCCCGTGGAATCCCCGACACGGACCAGGTCCGGCTTTCCCCGGCCCGCACCGGCGTCTCCACGCCGGGCACGATCCGGCACTGGCCTGCCCGCAGATCCGTCCCGAACCACGACACCACCAGCGCCACGCGCTCAAGGTTCGGGCACAACGCCTGCAATTCGTCGATCGACGCACGCCAGTCGGAACTGGCGTGGAAAACATTGCGGTTGATCAACCGGCTTGCGCCGGCGCCTGTCTCTTCCTTCACCACGCCTGGATCATAGCCGTGCTCGCTGGAGCCCGGAATGATCGTCACAGCCCGGATCTGCTTTTCCAGCGCGCCGGCGGGTCTCAGTATCTCGAACTGGATCACCGGAATACGATTGCCATAGCTGTCCAGCGGCAACCGCTCGAACACCGCGTAGGCCAGACCGCGATAGGCCGGCGCCTTTCCCGCCCCTTGCTTGGCCTCGATCAGCGGATCGGGCAATTGATCGCCTGTGCCGCGATAAAGCCGCATCTCGATCCCGGTCAGATCCAGTTCCCGCCCGTCCGCCCAGACCCTGCGCACGCAGGCAATCTCGCCCTCGCAGATTCCGAGCGCAAAATTGGCATAGTAGCGAAACGTCTCGACCCGCGGACCGCTCGCCTTGCCGCCCTGCCGCTCAACGCGAACCTCCTCCTCGAACCGTGTCGCCCAGATCAGCGTACCGCCAATGCGCACCGTGCCATAGGCGCGGGTGATCGCCGTGCCGTCCTCGGCGCCAGGGATGCGCGCATCGCCCAGCCGGGCGCCGGAGACCGTCCTCGTGCCGTTGATGATCGAGCGGTCGATAACCGAACCGGCCAGCGCGCCGGCCGCCCGGCCGAGCGCTGCCCCGACAGGGCCGAACACGCTACCGAGAGCGGCGCCCGCCGCCTGCAGAAGAATGGTTGCCATGGGCGTCAGACCTTTTCGGGAAAGCGAAACACGCCGGCGATCCGCCGCCGCCAGGAGGGCACGAGCGCGGACTCGATCACCGCCGCCTGTTCGTAGGCATGGATGAACCTGTCATCGGCACAAAGAATCCCGGCATGCTTGGCCGGCAAATCCAGCCGCCAGCAAAACAGCAGGAGATCGCCCGGCCGCATCTGCGCCGCCGTCAATTCAGCCCCGAAATGCCGCCGTGCGGCGTCCCGCAACCAGTCCTCGCCGCTGCGCTCCGCCCAGTCTGGCTGATAGGCCGGCGGCAATTCCGGCTCCGTGCCATGGAGTTCGCGCCAGACGCCCCGCACCAGCCCCAGACAATCGCAGCCGACGCCCTTCAGGCTGGCCTGATGCCGGTACGGCGTGCCGATCCAGCTGCGCGCGATCGAAATGATCCGCCCGGCAAATACGGTTTCCTTACCCTCCCCTTGAGCGGGAGGGTCGGCGCAAGGCGCCGGGGTGGGATGATCGTACCGGACAACGTCACTCATAAAGCGCCCGCCCGTCATGAACCGCATCGCCGTCCGCGTAACCGAAGGCAAAATCCGTCCCCGGCATATGCGGAAACCCCTGAAAGTTCAGAGAGTTCGCAAATTTCTCTCCACAGACGCCAAAACTCTTGTCGCATCCCGCCGTCACCGTGAATGCGTCTCCCACCGCAAGCGGCAGAGGCGGCGGCAGCCAGAGGGAAAGCGTGACGTCGTCCCCGTCCCGGCGATGATCCTCGATGTCGCAGGCATGTCCGGCATTTGCACCGTCCACGAACCCGAACACGCCGTACCGGTAGTACCCCGCCACCATCGCATCGAGCCCCGACACCCGGATGCGTGTTTCCCCCAGAACAGAGATGACCGTGCCACTGCCCCGATAGGCCGGCTTGCTCAAGTCCACCCCGCACCGCCCGTCCCCCAGCACGGCGTCGCAACGGCGCCCGTAAATCCGTCCCTGGACCTGATCCAGCCGATGCGTCAGCCGTCGCAGTTCGGCGCGAAAGGCACCGCCTGCACGCACCACGTCGCCGATCTCCTGCATCCGCAGCAAAATGCGCTGCTCTGGCGCCTGCCAGTTCACCTGGAAAACCTCGACGCGCGCACCGTCATAGCGTCCGGCGATCACGTCCGCCTCGCTGATCGCGGCGCTCGAAAATCCGCCGGCAACCTCGCCGGCCTCGACGGAGAGCCCGCTCGCCGCCTCGCTGTCGGCCGCCTGAAAGCCGCTGGCGGCCTGAAAATCGGTGCCGTCGAAGCTCAGATCGTGATCGTGCTCGGTAAAGCCGAGCACCACCGCATCGCGCCGCGTCACCCGCCAGCAATGGCACATCGTCGTTGCGTCACCCTCAAGATGGTCGGCGAGCGCTGCCGGAAGCGTTCTCATGGCTTGATCTCCACCAGCGGAATGGTCGGAATGCGCCCGGCCTGAAACTGCGCCAGATCGACATCGATCCTGTCCGTATCGAAACGCACCGGCACGTCGAATTCGAACCCAGCCCTCACGACCGCGCCGCTTACCGGGATTTTCGCTGGCAGGAACGTGACCCGCCCTGTTGCCGCATCGAGCGTAAAATCGGCGGGAGCGGCCGCCGTACCGGCAACCGAAATCGCCACCGTTGCTGCTACCGGCTTGGCGATCTCGCGCACCGTGGCGCCACCCGCATCGCCATAGGTCTTCACCAGCTGGAACACGGCCGTCACGCCATCGCCCGTTCCGATCACCTGATCATTGGCGCTGACCGCCCCACCCGGAGCGCAGGACTTGAAATCCAGCGGATCGCGAAACCGGAACCCGTAAAGCTGCCCCGCCCGCGCCTCGAAGAATTCGAGTACCGCGTAGAGATCGCCGATCGACCTGATCCCCGATCCGGCATCGTAGTGCCTCCGCGCATCGCGCCAGCGCCGGTTGCGGTTCTCGCGCCCGTTCGAAAGGCTGACAATATCGGTGCGCCTGACCGGCCCGCCGCTCGTCCCCAGCGCCAGCCGCAGGGGAAACCGGACCTCATGAAATCCTGTTGGCATGATGTTTTTCCGTTGTGGGTGGAATCGGTTGGCAGGGAAACTTCAGGGATTGCTGCAGGGACGACGGCGCTTGTCTCCCGCTCGCCTGCCGGCTACCTTCGCCCCGCAGGCGGAGTGAACGAACGAGATGCGACCTCCGTCGCCTTGTGTCCCCGCTCCCCATCCGCAGGCGCGGGCACCTTCCGCTCCTTTGCGTCCATGAGGGCGGCGCGGGCTTCGACCTGCCACCAAAGCGGGCCATCCGTTTGCGTCGGAGATGACGCCTCGATCTTTTCTGCGTGATAAGCAATTTGGGATCAAAAAATCTCGGT
>NZ_JBFUBH010000030.1:0-38712 GCF_056405855.1 Pararhizobium sp. P1_E7
GTAGCGACGCAAAATGTAACGTCTCGAAACCACTTGGCCGTTAGAATGTCATGCTATCGAGCCCGAGGGGCAGAAATCAACATATTGCGGTGACCGATCGTGAAGATATGTTGCATAATGTAACTTTATGCCGCAAGATCGATACACGATGTTACACGCAGGAGAAAACATCAATGCAACCGGTCTGCGAACGAAGCCATTGGTTTACATTCTATCTGCTCGATGGTTTTGCGTTGCACAGCTTCTCCTCGGCTATCGAGGTACTCCGGCTGGCAAATGACGTGGCTGGCCGCGTGCTGTATCAATGGCATGTCGTCAGCAAGGATGGCAAACCCGTCGGGTCGAGTTGCGGCACGTATATTGCAGCCGATCGCGCACTTTCCAATGAACGGGAATGGCACAGCAAGATCGAACAGCCCAGGATGGTCGTGGTGTGCGGCGGGCTTGCCCTGCCGCCTGTAGACCGGGGGCTCGAGGCCTGGCTGCGGATGTGCCGGCGAAGCCGCGCCCCGATTGCCGGTCTGGTGGGCGGTCTCTATAGCTTGGCACGGGCGGGGTTGCTCGATGGGCGCCGCTGCGCTGTCCACTGGCAGCATTATCCCGATTTCAGCGAGCGATTTTCCGAGGCGAAGGCCTGCCAGACGACATTCGAGACGGACGACAGCCTTTACACCTGCAGCGGGGGAAGCGCGGCATTCGATATGTTTCTCGGCGTCGCGTCAGCGGATTTTGGCCAGGAGGTTGCAAATCGCATCTGCGAGGTGGCCCTTCTGGACCGGGTACGCGAGGCGGGTGAGCGCCAGCGTCTCCCCCTTCAGACCCGCGTCGGGATCGACAATGCCCTTTTGATCCAGATCATCGAGCGCATGGAAGCAAACCTCGGCGAACCGTGGAATCTCAACGAGATATCGCTGGGCATCGGGCTTTCCCGTCGTCAGGTGGAGCGAATGTTTCGCCGTGAAATGGGATGGTCGCCAGCGCGTTACTATCTCAACATGCGGTTGGAGCGTGCGCATTTGCTTCTTGTGAATTCGTCTTTGCCTGTCTTCGAGATCGCCGTCGCCTGCGGCTTTTGCTCGGCCTCTCATTTCTCCCGGACCTACAGGGATACCTACGGCTCGACACCGCAGCAAACCCGTATCGCAGCCATGGAGCGGCACCGGCCAGCGCAGCAAAGTTCCGCAGAACGCCACCGTCTGCCACAGGAAAGCCGCGTCGCGTGAGATCAACGACACGGCGCGGGCAAGAAAACAGGCTTCCCCCTTCGTCACCAACCGATGACGCCCGCCACCGGTCTCACCGGTAGCGCGGAGCGCTCACCGCCAGGCTTGTGTACGGGCAAGCAGGCCGCGGGCGATCAACGCGTGGATCAGCTTTGCCGCCACATTGGTGTAGAAGATCATCATACCCATTGCCGCCGCCGGCGCGATGTCGCCTGCATCGTCCATGTTCAAGACGGCGACCGATGCCAGCTTGGTACCCGTGGAATAGAGAAAGACCACCGCCGAAACCGTCGTCATCGCGTTGACGAAGAGATAGATCGCGATGTTGAGGATCGCCGGCAGGCAGACCGGCACGGTTACCCGGAAGAACAGCCGGTGGAAGGGCTGCTTGAGGGATGCGGCGACGGACTCGAATTCCGGGTCCATCTGCTTCAGCGCCGTCAGCGCCGTCAGGTGTGCGACCGTATAAAAATGGGTCACGGTGCAGACGACGAGGATCGTCATCGTGCCATAGATCGAGTGGAACGGATTGTCCGGATTGTTGAAGAAGAAGATGTAGGCGAGCCCCAGAACCATGCCCGGCACGGCCATGGGCATCATCGCCAGGAAATGGAAGATGCCGCGGCCGGCGGGGAACCCATCCGCCTTTTCGACCATATAGGCCCCGGTGAAGACGACAAGCGAGCCGAAGAGCGCGGTGAGCAGGGCAAGCTTGATCGAATTGCTATAGGCCGCCCAGCCGCCGCCATCCATCAGGTCAAAGGCAAAGTTCTTCGCCGTCAGTGTCAGGTCGTAGGGCCAGAATTTCACAATGGCCGCGATCTGGCACATGGTGATCATGCCGAGGATGAACAGACTGACCAGGCTGCAGAAGGCAAGGCACAGGCCATCCAGACGCGCATTCGGCTTGGGCGCATAGGGCACGGCCCGCGCCGAAAGCAGAGCCACCTGACGCTTCTGCATGCGGCGGTCGACGGCGAAGGCCAGGATCGCAGGCACCAGCAGGATGACGGAGACGACCGCGCCCATCTCGAAGTTCTGCTGGCCGATCACCTGTTTGTAGATATCGACGGCCAGCATGCCATATTGCCCGCCGATCACTTTTGGCAGGCCGAAATCGGTAATGACCAGCGTGAAGACGACGAAGGCGGCCGATACGATGCCGTAGCGCGCGCCGGGCACGGTCACAGTCGTAAAGGTGCGCCACTTGCTGGCTTTCAGTGATGCCGCCGCCTCGTAGTGCCGCGCATCGGCGACGGAGAGCGCCGTCAGGATGATCAGAAAGGCATGCGGCAGGGTAAAGAAGACCGAACCGATGACGATGCCGATCGGACCGTAGATGGAATGGCCCATCAGCCAGTCCTTGAAGACACCCTGGTTGCCAAAGAGATAAACGAGCGCAATCCCGGGAAGAAGCGACGGCACGAGGATCGGGATCGTGAGGATGCCGCGGAAAAGACCTTTAAGCGGCATGCAGCTTCGCGTCAGCCCATAGGCAAGTGCAAAGGCGATCGAGATCGTCACTGCCGTACTGATTGTGGCCATCAAGACCGAATTGTAGATTGAGCGGGCAAGCGCCGGCGTCGAGAAATAGGTCTTGAAGTTGTTGAAGCCAAGCCCGCTGGCCGGGCGCAGCACGACACGCCGGAAGGTGCCGGAATCGTATTCGCGCCATTGYGTGCCCTTCTCCAGCGTTGATCCGACGAGGAAGGCCGTATGATCCGATGTACCGCGAATGCGGTAACGTACCGGGCTGCGGAAATTGAAATCCTTGAAGAATTTGGTGGCGGCGAGCCGGCCGTCGGAACTGGTGGCAAGCTCACTCTCCGCAACGGACCCGAGCTCCCGGTTGAGGGCGTCCGCAGTAACGGCCGCGCCGAAGTTCCCACCCGTCTCGTCGCTGACCTGGAACTCGAAGGCGGCAAGATCGAACCGGTAGGTCGAAAACGACTTGGACAGCATGATGGAAAGCGGCGCGCCAAGGGCGACAATCAGGTAGAGCCCGATGACGGCCATGAAACCCATCTTGACGAGGTCGTCGCGGGAGGCTTCCTGCCGGAGCCTCTTGCCAGGCTGTGCGTGGTCGATTGCGAGGCTCATCGTCATGCACCCCGCGGAAAGAGCAGCAGGCGTTCCTTCGGTATCTCTACCTGGATGACGCCGCCCGTTTCGATGTTCAGCCGGCGCACCGCATTGACGGAGAAGTCGGCGACGAGCGTCCGGTCGCCGAGGCGCGGCGCGGTCAGCCGCGTGCGCCAGAACATGCCGAGGAATTCCATCTCCTGCACTTCGGCATCGATGAGGTTTTGCGGCGTCACGGGCCGGTCAACGGAGTTGACCGCGTGCGCCTCGGCGCCGTGCGGAATGATATCGACGGGGCGCACGACGGCGATTGGCGTATCGCCCGCCGCGAAACCGAGTGTCGAACAGCTGAAGGCGGAATGGACGATCTCGGCCTGCCCCGGCGACGTAACCTTGGCTGGAAACTGGTTGGTCTCGCCAATGAAGTCGGCGACGAACAGGGTTTCGGGATGGCGATAGATCTCGGTCGGCGAACCGACCTGTTCGATGACGCCGTGGTTCATCACGACGATGCGATCCGCCATGGCAAGCGCCTCTTCCTGATCGTGCGTCACCATGATCGTCGTGACGCCGAGCTTGCGTTGCAGCGCCTTGATCTCGTGGCGCAGATGCACGCGCACCTTGGCATCGAGCGCCGAAAGCGGTTCGTCGAGCAAAAGCAGACCGGGGGAAATCGCGATGGCACGGGCAAGCGCGATACGCTGCTGCTGGCCGCCGGAAAGCTGGGCCGGATATTTCTTGCTCTGGGCCGGAAGACCGACCGTCTCGAGCAGTTCCGCGACGCGCGCCGCGATCTCCGCCTTCGAGCGGCCGGTGTTTTCCAGGCCAAATGCGATGTTCTGCTCGATGGTGAGGTTCGGGAAAAGCGCGTAGGACTGGAAGACGATGCCGTAGTCCCGTTTCGAGGCCGGCAGGACCGAGATATTCCGGCCATCCTGAAGGATGGTGCCCTGGCTCTGCAGATCGAGGCCGGCGATCGCGCGCAGAAGGGTCGTCTTGCCGCAACCGGAAGGCCCAAGGAAACAGACGAACTCGCCCTTGGCAATGCTGAGCGAAATGTCGTGCAGTGCAACGAAATCCCCATAGCTTTTCCAGAGATCGCTGATCTCCAGATAGGGGGACGGCTTTAACGCCTGGTCAGCGCCACGGGGGATGCTCGTTGGTGTCGGTTCGATCGACATGGCATGTCTCATCTGCAAGCTCCGCTGGCTGTCAGGAAAATTTGGACAACGCGCCGGGTGGGGCGCGCTTGCGCCCCACCCGGCTGGTCGAGCTCAGCTCTTCGGTTCAGACTTCGCGTCGTAACGCTTCTGCCATTCCTTCAGGATGGTGGCACGATTGTTGGCAGCCCACTCGAAGTCGTTGTTGATCATCTTTGACGCGATGTCGGAAGGCAGGTGTTCGACCGGCTTGGCGACGCCCGGATAGGCAACGACAGCGTAACCGGCATTGTACATCTCGTTGGCTTCCTTGGTGACGGACCAGTCGACCAGGGTCTTTGCCGCATCGAGGTTCGCGGTGCCGGCGATGATCGCGGTCGCCTCGGCTTCCCAGCCGGAGCCTTCCGACGGGAAGATGATGTCGATCGGAGCACCGGCACTCTTGGCCTTGGAGCCGGGGAATTCGAAGGACACGCCGATCACCGCTTCGCCGGCGCCCGCCATCTTGCAGGGCTTCGAGCCCGAATGCGTGTAGCTTGAGATATTTTCGTGGAGCTTGTCCATGAAGGACCAGCCCTTCTCCTCGCCCCACATCTGGAGCCAGCCGGAGACGTCGAGGAAGCCGGTGCCGGACGAGGCCGGGTTCGGCATGACGATATGGCCCTTGTATTCCGGCTTCGTCAGGTCAGCCCAGCTCGTGGGCTCTTTGAGGCCGAGCTTTTCGCCCTCCACGGTGTTGTAGCAAAGGGCGGCGACATAAGCGTCCATGCCCACCCAGCTCGGCGGCGTGTCCTTGTCAACGAACTTCTTGTCCAGCGCCGCGGCACCTTTGGGCTCGTAGGCCTCCAGCATGCCTTCGGTCTTCAGAAGAAGCAGCGACGTCGCCGCCAGCCCCCAGACGACGTCGGCCTGCGGGTTGTCCTTCTCGGCGAGCAGCTTGGCCGTCATGACACCAGTGGAGTCGCGAACCCAGTTGATCGTGATGTCGGGGTGGGCCTTCTCGAAGGTCGCCTTGTACCGATCGAGATCGACAGCCTCGACGGCGGTGTAGACGGTGAGCTCGGTCTGAGCGGATGCGATGAGCGGAAACGCTGCGGACATGGCGCCGGCAAGCAAAAAGAGCATGCGTCTGTTCATGATTGAAAATCTCCTCTGAAGGCCTGGAAAAACCGGGGAAGCGTGATGGGCAATCTAGTTGCTGCCGTTCTCTCATCGGCTTCAGGGGGTATTTTGCGCACGGGTTTTCAGTAAGTAAAATTTATTATTCTTATCGTTTGGTAGATAAAATCTATATCAAATCTGCCTCGCAAACAGGCATGTCATCGCCCGTTGATCGTGAAACAGGCAGGTCCTGCGCTACTGGGCGGCAGCACAAATAAAAACGGGAGCCGCACGGAGGCAGCTCCCAGAAAGGGTGATCCCGAAGGGGATACCGAGATCACCAGGGCAGGGAAAACGTCTTGACGTTGGTAAAGCTCTTCATCGCCTCGATGACGCCTTCCTTGTAGCCGTTGCCGGAATCCTTGATGCCGCCGAAGGGAGACATTTCGATACGGTAGCCCGGCACCTCCCAGATGTTCACCGTTCCGACCTTCAGTCCCGCGATGTATTTCTGCATGCGGCGGAAGTCGTTGGTGCAGACGCCCGACGACAGACCGAAGGYCGTCGAGTTGGAGAGCGCTATCAGGGCGTCGTCATCATCAGGCGCGCGAACAATCGGGATGATGGGAGCGAAGGTTTCCTCCATCACCAATTCACTCGAATGCGAAACGCGATCGATCACGATCGGCGGCAGCAAGGCGCCCCGCCGGCCCGGATTGTAGAGGATATCCGCCCCCTCTTCCGCCGCCTGATGCACACGCCGTTCGAAGATTTCCGCGGCGCCAGCATGCACGACCGTGCCCAAGTCCGTTGCACGGTCCATCGGATCGCCGAACTTGAGCTTCTTCGCCCGCTCCAGCACCAGCGGCACGAAGCGGTCGGCGACGCGCTCCTGGCAGAGGATGCGCTTTACCGCCGTACAGCGCTGGCCGGAGTTCTTCGTTGCCCCTGCCACCGCCAGGTCCGCGGCTCTAGCAAGATCGTCGTCCGAGAGATCATTGAGGATGATCAACGGATCGTTGCCGCCGAGTTCGAGAACCTGGCGCTTATAGTGCGCGTTGGCCGCGATCAGCTTGCCGACCGGCACGCTGCCGGTAAAGGTGATCAGGTCGAAGTTCGGGTTGGTGATCATCTCCATGCCGATGTCGCCCGGCCAGCCGGTGACGACGGACAGCATTTCCGGCGGAAGGCCAGCCTCGTAGAGAATATCGGCAAAGACCAGCGCCGTCATCGGCGTCAGCTCTGTTGGCTTAAGCACCATGCAATTGTTGGTCGCAATGGCAGGCGCCACCTTGTGCGCCACCATGTTGAGCGGGTGGTTGAAGGGCGTGATCGCCGAGATGGCGGTCAAGGGTTCTCGGGTGGTGAAGATCTTGCGCGCCTTGCCGTGCGGGGTCAGGTCGCAAGAGAATATTTCGCCGTCGTCGTGAATGCACATCTGCCCGGACAGTGTCAGCACGTCGAAGGCGCGGCCGACCTCATAGAGCGAGTCCTGCTTGGAAATGCCCAGCTCCAGCGTGATGAGATCGGACATCTCCTCCTTGCGGGCGACCAGCAGTTCGGCCGCCTTCAGGAGAATACGCTGCCGCTCGTAGCGCGTCAGCTTCGGCTGATACGCAGCCGCGATCTCGAAGGCCTTGCGGGCATGCTCCGCATTGCCGGCCGGGACGGTGCCAATGACGGCATCGTTCCAAGGATAGTGCACCGGGACGACGCCCTCAGTGTCGACCCTCTTGCCGGCGATCCGCATGGGCTCATGACGGATCGCGAATGTTGTTTCCACCTTTGTCATTCTCCGCTCCTATTGGGCCGGCTGCGCTGCGGCGACGAGCGCGTAGTAGAAGGCGTCGAAATTCCGCAATGTGCCTGCGGAAAGAAGCTCGGGCAGCTGACGGTTGGCGATGAAGGGAACCTTTTGCTCCGTCAGGCCGCCATGCGAGCGCAACGGCTCGTTCAGCGCGGCAAGATCATGCCGGTGCTCGCTGGTGCCGAGTGTCTTGTTCTCGGACGAGACCAGCACGATATCGCCGATGCGGTCGTCCGGCAGCTCGAAGCGCACGCAGGCTTCCGGGCGCGAAAGCACGACATCGATTCCCTCGATCGCCTTCAGCCGTTCGATGATCTCTTCCTTGTCGGTGCCTTCCGGCAGATAGGCCGTAGCGAAGGAGCCGAGGGCGCCGTGATGCACGACATAAGGGTCGGTGATCGGCAGGATGACGCGGGCGGCGTCCTTGCCGAGCCATTGGTCAAGCAGGTCCTGCACGTAGATCACGTCTGGAGACCCGTCCGCCTTGTGCTTCGGCTTCATGCCGTGGTCGGCCGTCACGATGATCGCCGCGCCAAGTGCATCGAGTTCGGTCAGGTACTTATCGAACATCTCATAGAAGGAATTCGCCTGCGGCACGCCGGGGGCATATTTGTGCTGCACATAATCCGTCGTCGTCAGATACATGA
Source organism: Pararhizobium sp. P1_E7 (assembly GCF_056405855.1). Classification (NCBI taxonomy): domain Bacteria; kingdom Pseudomonadati; phylum Pseudomonadota; class Alphaproteobacteria; order Hyphomicrobiales; family Rhizobiaceae; genus Pararhizobium; species Pararhizobium sp. P1_E7. The sequence continues at coordinate 8,021 of NZ_JBFUBH010000030.1, forward strand.
CGTCCGGACGGAATTCCTTGAGCAGTTTTACGCCGGCAGCAAAAACGAATTCCGAGAGTTCCGCCGAGTAGACTTCCGGCACCGGCCGGCCGAGCCAGGCCGACGCGTTCTCGATGCCGTGTTCCGCCTTGGTCGATGTGTCGGACTTCTCCGAGGAGAAGCAGATGGCCCTTCCCTCGTCGAACTTGAGGCCGTGGCCGAGCAGCGCGCGCAGCTTGTCCTTCGCCGTCACCACAGCGACCTTGGCGCCGGCATCGTAGAAGGCCTTGAAGACGGTCGGCGCGCGCAGGAAGCGCGGGTCGTTCATCATCACTTCCTTGCCGGTCGCCGGCTCATAGAGATAGTTGCCGCAGATGCCGTGAATCGCTGGCGGGCGGCCTGTCGCGATAGACAGGTTGTTCGGGTTGGTGAAGCTCGGGATGACGCTGAGCGCAGTGCGCTCGGTGCCTGTCTTGCGGATGCGCGCAAGGGTCGGCATCAGGCCGGCCTTGATGGCCTCATCGAGATAGGCCGGCTCGCAGCCGTCGAGGCAGATGGCGATGGCCGGGACATTCGGCCAGGGATAGGTGCGCCGGTTGGCGGTGACGGTGATCTTGGATATCTGGTTCATCGGAAGTTCCATCCTTCGTTTAGGCCGCGAGACGGCTGCGTTCTTCAAGGGCGATGGCCGGCGGGGCGGCATTGTCGACACCCATTTCGGCAAGCGAGGAGCGGGCGGCTTCGACCACGCGGCGCATGACATGTTCGTCCATGCGGCCGATGCAGCCGACGCGGAAACTGTCGACAACAGTCAGCTTGCCGGGGTAGATGATGAAGCCCTTGTCCTTCATCAGCTCGTAGAAGCGATCGAAGGAGAAGGCCGGGTGAGCCGGGCTGAAAAAGGTGACGATGATCGGCGACAGCCAGCGGTCGGCGAGAAGGGTTTCGAAACCCGCCTCCCGCATGCCGGCCACCATGACGTCCCGGTTGCGGGCGTAACGCGCGCCCCGGGCCGTGACGCCACCTTCCTCGCGATGCAGGCGAAGCGCCTCCAGGAAGGCAGCAACGACATGGGTCGGCGGCGTGAAGCGCCACTGGCCGGTCTTGTTCATGTAATCCCACTGGGCATGTATATCGAGGCTCAGCGAATGGCTGCGGCCCTTGGCAGCTTCCAGCTCACTCTTGCGGGCGATGACGAAGCCGAAGCCCGGCACGCCTTCGATGCACTTGTTGGCGGAAGAGACGATTGCCTCGTAGCGGAAATCGGCAAGGCCGGCCGGTACGGCACCGAAGGCGCTCATCGAATCGACCAGCAGTTTGCGACCGCTGGCGTAAACCGCGTCGGAAATTTCCTTGAGCGGGTTAAGGATGCCCGAGCTCGTTTCGCAATGTACGACGACGACATGGGTGATCGCCGGATCGGCATCGAGTGCTGCGGTGACTTCCGGGCCACGCGGCGGCATGTAATCGCCCTTGTCGATCGTCACATGGTCGCGGCCGAGATAGGCGAGCGTCTGGGCGATGCGCTTGCCATAGGCGCCATTGCTCAGCACAAGCACCTTGCCGTCGCGGGGAACGAAGCTGCCGAGCATCGCCTCGACCGAGAACGAGCCGCTGCCCTGCATCGGGACGCAATCGAACTCGCCCGCCGCATCGCCGGCAATGTCGAGAAGCTGGCGGCGCAGGTCAGCAGTCATCGCGCGGAAATCTCCGTCCCACGAACCCCAGTCCCGGAGCATCGCTTCCTTGACCGCATAGGCTGTCGTCAACGGGCCGGGGGTCAGCAGGTAGGGCTCGCCGAGCCTCGGCGTTTCCAGTGGCGCGATGGTTTTGTCAGAAGCGGTGTTTGGCATTGTCCGTCCTCGCGTTTGAGTATGTAGAGGACAATGCGGCGGGAAGACGTATATGTAAAATCGTTCTTTTGTATAAATCTATCGATTTCACTTATGCAATTACGCGGCCGTTACGAGACGGCTTTCCAAGAGGTCGCCGGTCTCCCTCAGGCGAGGATAGGCCATGGTCGTGACCAGCGAGTTGACCTCTTTCAGGGCGCGGACGATCTCCAGATGCATATCGCTCGACTGGATGCTGGCGGCTATTCCCTGGCGCAGACGCTCCAGATGGCTTTTGCTGCTCTCGTCAACAAGACGGCGCACATGTTCCTTCTGCCGCACCATCTCGCGGGCAATAATGGGATCGGGCGAGACGAGCAGATTGGCGGCCAGCTTCACGTTGGAGAAGACGGCTGCATGCAGCAACATCAGTTCGCGCCAGCCTGCCTGCGAGAAGGCACCGGCTCCCTGAAGCCGTTCCTCCGCCATCTGCAGAAGACTTTTCGCAACAACGTCGCCGGCATATTCGAGGTGGATGGCCGCCTCGGTGAGTTCTATTCCGCGCCGGGACTGTTCGTCCGTCAGAATCCCGCGGTTGACGGCCGCGACATAGAGCTTGATGTCGCTATGGGCGCGATGGATGTCACCGTCGATGCGGCGAAGCGCAGTCACCGTCTCCGGCGCCGGCGTTTCAATCACGCCCATGACCGGTTCGAGCATGCGGACAATGAGGTTGCCCATATGCAGCACCTCGCGTGCCGCAGCGGCGAGCGCTTGCGCCGGATTTCCAATCAGCGAGTGATCGAGTGCGCTGACATGCATCGAGGGATCAGCACCCTGTTTCCCAGCAGCATCGGGATCAAGAAGCCGGACCAGACGGGCCATCGGCCCGCAGCACACCACCCCCAAAAGCACGAGTGCGGCGTTGAACAGGACATGCAGGTTGACAAGCTTTGCCGCCACCGTTTCGCCGGGAAGCCAGGAAAAAGGGAGATGGACCGAAAACAGCGCAAAAACAGCCGCGCTGAACAGCATCCGGAAAAGAAGGTTGCCAAGCGGCAGACGCCGTCCCTCCACGGGAAGGCCACGTGTCAGCCAAAGCGCGATGAGGCCGCCACCGAGATTGACGCCGAGGATAAGCGGAACACCGACATCCAGCGGCACCAGTCCCTTGGTGGCGAACGTCAGGATGAGCAGAATCGTTGCAACACTGGAATGCAGCCCCCAAGTGAACACGGCGGCAACGATCGTCACCGTCAAGGCGTCCCTGCTCAGAAAGGCGATCGCCGACGGCAGCAAGGGGCTTTGTGCCAGCRGCAATGTCGCATGCCCGATCATCTGCAAAGACAGGAGCAGCAGGCCGATGCCGAGCACGGCCCGGCCGATTTCCACGAATTTGCGCGCGCGGCTCTTGAGATGCAGCAGTCCGCCGGCAACGATCAACAACGGTGCCAGCCAGTGCAGATCGAAGGTCAGGATCTTGACGACAAGCGCCGAACCGAGATCCGCGCCCAAGAGTACCGCGAGGCCAACATCCAGTGCCAGCGCCCCGCTGATGGCAAACCCGGCTGCGAGCATCGCAACGGCCGTCGAACTTTGCAGAGCGATCGCGATCGCGCAGCCATAGGCGGCTGCACGCGGCCTGCCGCCCGCACCACCGACAGCGCGTGTGACGACGTCACCGCACGCTGTTTCGACACCATTCTTCACCAGACTGACGGCGTAGAGCAGAAGGACGGTGGCGGCGGCGAGCTCGAGGGCGACGGCCGAAAGGGACATGGACGCGCTCCGGAAAGGACGAGATTGCGCAAAGTATCGTTTGCCTCTTTACATAAATCAAATCGTTCGTTTTGATGGTTTCATTGTCTCAACTTATAGAATGGAACGCTCATGCGCTACGTCCAGCTCCGTGCCTTTCACAATGTGGCCATCCATGGCGGCTTTTCGCGGGCCGCCGAAGCGCTGTTTCTCACCCAGCCCGCCGTTTCCGATCAGGTGCGCAAGCTCGAGGAGGAATACGACATCCTGCTCTTCAATCGAACCAAGAAGCAGGTCACGCTCACTCAGGCCGGCCAACACCTTCTCGAAGTCACCCGGCGCATGTTCGATGTCGAACAGCAGGCGCTCGACCTGCTGTCGGAATCGCGCGCGCTGCGCGCCGGTAAGCTTCGCATCGTCGCCGACGCTGCGCACCATCTGCTGCACATCCTCGCAGCCTTTCGGCGGGCGTATCCAACAGTTCAGGTCTCGATCGATGCCGGCAATACGGCGACGGTGATTACCAGCCTGCATGCCTACGAGGCAGATATCGGCGTCCTTGGCGAAATCCCCCAGGCGGGCGAATTCGACGTGCTGAAACTGAATTCCACCCCGATCATCGCTTTTGCAAGCGTGGACTATCCCCTGGCTCATCAGGGAAAGGTGACCTTTGCCGAACTCGCAAAACATCCCCTGGTCATGCGTGAACGGGGTTCCAAAACCCGCCAGAAACTGGAAGCAATGGCGGCTCAGTGCGGGGTAATGCTGACGCCTCTCATTGAAGCGGAGGGCCGCGAAGCGGTTCGCGAGATCGTGGCCGCGGGCGGCGGGGTCGGCTTCGTCTCGTCAGCCGAATTCGGCCAGGACGCCCGGCTCGTGCCGATCCAGATCGACGCCCCCGAAATGTTGATGGACGAGGCGCTCATATGCCTGCGCGAACGAAGCAATGGCAAGCTCGTCAGCGCATTCTATGCGATAGCCCGAAAACTGGCGAAAACCTCGGATTGAACACGAAATAATGCCGGCCGCACGCGGTAAAAGAGACGAGGCAGCAGCAGAAAAAAGCTGCACGGAGAAGGCGTATTCCGGTAGGAGAAAAATCCGGACTTGAGAAACGGACATCTCCAGCCGGCCCATCCATGGACGCGGGCGCATCAGCGGAACATTACAGAAAGCAGACTATGGCCACGATCGACGGCAAGCAGCTCGAAGCGGAAATGGATACTCTTCCTGCGCGGTTTCAGGGACCCGGCGGCGTTGCTGCAGTCATCAGCAAGGGGCAGGTTGTCGCGCGGCGAGCCTGGGGATTTTCGGATCTCGATGAACAACGCCCCATGACGCCGGACACCCGGCTTCCGATCTGCTCGATCTCAAAGCAGTTTACCTGTGCAGCGATGCTGGCCGTTTGCGAACAACCCGAGGTTCTGGATGAGCGGCTTGCGGCGCATCTGCCGTCTTTCGAGGGCCTTTTGCCGTCCGTGCGCGACCTCTGCAACAACCAGTCGGGCCTGCGCGACTACTGGGCCTTGACCGTTCTTCACGGCGGCCGCGCGGAACAGACTTTCGCACGCACGGACGCGGCAGAGGCTTTCGTCAGGATGCGCACCGGCCACTTTCCTCCCGGCACGCGCTATTCCTACAACAACGGCAATTTCCGGATTCTTGCCGACCTGCTCGAAAGCGTATCGCCAGAACCGCTCGAAGCGCTTTATGCCCGGCACATCTGGCAGCCGGCCGGAATGACCGGTGCGATGCTGACGGCCGACACCCGCTACCCGGAGGACGGCGTGGTCGGCTATGAGGGCAATGACGCCAGCGGCTACCTGCCGGCGCAAAACGGCATCTATTGGAGGGGCGATGCCGGCATCTCCGCTTCGCTCGACGATATGATCGCCTACGAGCGCTGGATCGATGCCACGCGGGACGACCCGGACAGCCTCTACCAGCGGATCGCTACGCCGCAGACCTTCCGCGACGGCAATGCCGCCGCCTATGGCTTCGGGTTGCAGCATTTCCGCGTCGGCGATTTCGCCTTCACCGGTCACGGCGGCGCGTTGCGCGGCTTTCGCGCATACCGGCTATCTTCGACCGAGGCGCGGCTCTCGGTGGTTGTGATGTTCAACCACCATGGCGACGCGCATGGTGCGGCCAACAGGCTGCTGCGGACGGCGCTCGGCCTGCCTCATCCCGTGCCGCAACGCCTGCGGGAAAACTGGGCGGGGCAATGGATCAGTGCCGAAACCGGCCTTCTGGCGCGGCTGGAGCCGGGATACGACAAAGTCGGCCTGCGTTTCGGCACATCGGCCGAGGCCTTGACGGAAACGCCAGACGGCGGCCTTGCGTCCGAGACGGTGAGGATCGTCCGCGAGGGCGAGGATCTGCTGATGCACCGCCCGCACGAGAATTTCGCCGAGCGTCTGGCGCCGGTCGCATCGCCTCCGCCGGTTGCGGACGCCAGCATTGCGGGACGCTACCGCTCGGCCGAACTGGATGCGGATATCGTCATCGAATGCCGGGATGGCGGCACTTACCTGTGGGCCGAGGGCTATCTCGGCAACGGGCGGCCCGAGATCGTCCATCCGGCCGGAACCGATCTCTGGATCGTCGTGACCCGCCGCTCGATGGACGCGCCGGCGCCGGGAGACTGGACGCTGCACATCCTGCGCGATGCGGAAGGGTGCATTATCGGGGCAACGCTCGGATGCTGGCTGGCGAGGGGGATCGAGTATGTCAAATGCCCGTGAGCGAATTTATCGTCGCCATGCGACACGCGGCCGGCCAACTCCTTCGATCCCGGTGAGCTGAGCCGTCGCTCGGAGCCCGGACCGCATTTTCATGCTGGCCCAGGACCCCAAGCCGCCAGGCAGTGGATGCCGGCGGGGCCACTGCTGCCCCCGGTTAAGCGAACAGGAAATCGGCGCCGGTGAAATTGGCGGCAGTCAGATTATCGTTCGGATCATCGACGAGCGCTAGGAACACTTTCCCAACAGCGTCGTAGCCTTTAATGAGAACTCCCCCGGTCGGATCGTCGTAAGCATAAACCGTTCCAGCCGCGCCGGTGCTCGAAAATTGCCGGATACCAAGTTTCTCCAGGACAAGAATATCGACGCCATCTTGAAAGTCCATAATGGTGTCCTGCCCGAGGAAAGCACCGGCCCCCTTGAACACAAACCTGTCGGCATCGGCACCGCCCCACAGCACATCGGCCCCTGAATCGCCGAAAAGGACATCCTGGCCTTCATCGCCTTTCAGAACGTCATTGCCGTCACCGCCATAGAACAGGTCATTGCCGATGCCCCCGCTAATGACATCGGCGCCACCCTCGCCGCTTATGCTATCTGCGCCGGCATCGCCAAAGGCAATGTCAGCCCCCCCACCCAGCTCGATTCTGTCGTTGCCATCGCCTCCGTGCGCCTCGTCAATGCCCGCCTCGGAATCGATGGTGTCGTTTCCCTTGCCCCCGGAGAGAAAATTGTTACCGGCTCCGCCATCGACACTGTCGTCACCGTCGCCGCCGAGCACCCGATCATTGCCGGTTTGCCCTTTCAAGATATCGTTTCCGCCTTCGCCGTAAATCAAATCGTCACCGGCTCCGCCGCTAACCGCTTGCTGTGTTATTTGGCCGGTGGCGGGATCGACACGCTCTGCAAATCCGTCATTTCCAGAGCCGGCGTAGATCACATCGTTCCCGTCACCGGCGTCGATATACTCTTCACCCGCTCCACCATAGATCGTGTCGTTGCCGGCACCGCTGAGTATATGGTCGTGACCCTCGCCACTATCGACGAAGTCGTCGCCTATGCCACCGTCGAAAATGTCGTTACCGAGGCCGCCAATGAAAGAGTCGTCGCCCGGACCGCCATCAAAATTATCCTTTCCATCGCCACCTTCGGCATAGTCATTTCCGGGACCGGCCTTGAAGAAGTCATCGCCAAGCCCTCCGTAGAGCCTGTCATTGCCGTCGCCACCGTCGAGATAGTCGTTGCCGTCATATCCCCACAGTATGTCGTCGCCGGCGTAACCGTAAATGGTATCGGCCACGTTGGTGCCGTACAACACGTCGGCCAGCAGAGTTCCGTTGAGAATCATTGCCCATTCCCCTCGTGATTTAAAGGCAGATCGCGCCGCAACGCGGGGTCGCGCTCGGTCTAGGCTTTCAATCGGCGAACAAGCTGCTTTAAGGACCGCGCAGCGCCGGACAGCTGAAAACTAGAAACATGAGTTTTGGCTAAAATAACACCTGCCCCCCCGATTGACAACGGAGACAGAACTGCCCGGCGCATTCCCGCGCTTGCAGCAGGTCGCAAGGCGTCGACCGGGCGGACGTCGGTGCCTTCTTTTTTCGCAAATGCGACATTTTGGCGCATCGCTGCCTTGACCAAGTGGCCGGGGCGCAATATTCGTTGGAGGAAAATATTTTGCCTTTAAGGCAATATTGGACATGAAAGCGTATTCTGGGAGGGACGCATGATAATCCAAGAGGCGGGTGCCGATATGCACCTCGCGACGCGCATCGACCGGATGCATTCGCGTGACAGAGCAGGATTGATTGTCTTCATAACGGTGCTGTGGTGCACGATGGTCTTCGCATTGGTGACGATCTGGCCCTACATTTCGCTGCCGGCCATCCGCATCATCCTGACAGCCGCCTGCGGCCTGGTGCTGGTGTTTAACACGGCGGCCATTGTGGCGATGCTTCGCCACTACCACGAAGACAAGCATTTCATTTACGGGCTCGACCTCAAGCATCTCGACGAGATGCGCCGTCGCCGGCGCTAGGAGGGGATCATGGCTTATAAACCTCCGAAACAGAGCTTTGCCGGGCAGATTTTCGACGTCATCACCCTTTTGGTCCTGACCGTAGGTGCGCTCTATCTCCCGCTCTATCTTGGCCTCGCAGGTGCGGCCAAGACGCCTGCCCCGATCGCTAATCCCACATGGGAGGCGCTTGGCCAGAATGCCACCGAGCAGCAGCAGTGGGCAGCCCTTGGCCTCACCGATCCGGCGGCGGCCAACGACATCGTCACCGCCCGTTTCGACTATTCGTTCAGCTGGATCGCCCTTGTGGTCATGGCCATCCTGGTGATCGGATATTTCGTCATGGTGGTCAGGCTGTCGGACAAGGAGTACCGCGACGTGATCGCCGAGCGCTTCGGCGCCAAGAGGAAATAGGGGGCACCAATGGATATCTGGACTGTTCTGGAATACGCGGCCTGGGCCCTTTCGGCGCTCTTTGCCCTTTTGATGCTCTCCGACATGGTCCGCATCGACACGACCTACGACAACGAGCTGCTGACATCATCCCGCGAGGGCGAGATCGAAGCGGCAGCCGAACGTCACACGCTGTGAGGGGGCCGAGATGGTAGACACGAAAATCACCTCCGGCCAGCCTGAACGGCTGCAGCTTTTGCGCGTTCTCGGCCCGGCTCATATCTGGGCGCTCGGCGTCGGCATCGTTTTGGTCGGCGAATATATGGGATGGAACTTTGCAATCGGCAAAGGCGGCATGATTGCCGGCCTGATCGCCTGCTGGGTGGCCGGCCTGCTTTATACATGCGTGGCAATGATCGATTCCGAAGTGACATCGACGGTCGCTGCAGCCGGCGGCCAGTATGCGCAGGCCAAGCACATCGTCGGCCCGCTGATGGCCTTCAATGTCGGGCTGTTCCTGGTCATGGCCTATACGATGCTCGAGGCTGCCAACGCCATCACCATCGGCTTTCTGCTCGACACGGTGGCCGGCATGCAAGGTCATGCAGGCCTGCACCAGCAGCCGTTCATCGTTCTCTGCGTCATGTTCCTGGCATGGTTGAATTATCGCGGCGTGCTGGCCACGCTGACATTCAACCTCGTCATCACCGCCATCGCCTTCATGGCCATCATCGCCCTGTTCCTGTCGGTGCAGTTCGGCGTATCGAGCGTACCACTCGATTTCTCGGCGGTGACGACCGACCCCATGCCCTATGGCTGGATCGGCATTCTCGCATCCCTGCATTTCGGCCTCTGGTATTACCTCGGTATCGAAGGAACCTGCCAGGCGGCCGAGGAAGTGCGTTCGCCCGCCCGCTCGCTACCCTATGGCACCATGGCAGGCATCATGACGCTGCTGATCGCCGCAACCATGACCTGGTACGTCTGCTCGGGACTGATCCCGTGGGAATATCTCGGTCAGGCCGGAACGCCGCTCTTTGATGCAGCCCGTGTGACGGGCAATCGCGGCCTGATGGTTCTCCTGTTCATCGGCACGATGTTTTCGACGCTTGCCTCGGCAAACGGCTGCATCAACGATGCCTCGCGGGCCTGGTTCTCGATGGGCCGCGACCGTTACCTGCCGATCTGGTTCGGAGCGGTGCACCCGGTCTATCGCACGCCTTACCGCTCGATCATCTTTCTCGTGCCGATCGCGCTGATCTTTGCGCTCGGCGCGCCGCTGGATCAGGTCGTCACGTTCTCGATTCTCTCGGGATTGCTGGGCTACACGTTCATGACCTTCAACATGGTAATGTTCCGCAGGAAATGGCCGCTCGACACGATCAAGCGCGGTTATGTCCATCCCATGCATCCCCTGCCGACGATCGTACTTCTGATCCTCTGCGCCACCGCCTATGTCGCCGTGTTCCTGGGCTACGGCACACAGCTGATCGCCATGGTCAGTTTCTACATCATCGCATCGCTGTGGTTCCACTTCCGGCGCTACCGCTTCGTGCGCCGTGGCGATCAGTTCACCATGCCCTGGCCGCGCCCGGAAGGCTATTGATAGGAAAGATCCCGCAGCCGGTCGACGGCTGCGGGATCCAAGCCCGGAGGGACCAGGGTTGACGATCTACTACCTGTTCAGCGTCTTTGTCCTTTTGGCAGCCGTCTGGCTCATCCGGGCCGCCATTGGTGGACATCGAGCCGCGATGCAACAGCGCAGCGGGTTGCTCGATGAAGCACACGGCCTGCTCAGCGAAGCCGGTATGACCATTGCACCGGACCGGTTCCCCATCGTCACCGGGCGGATCGGCGACGGCCGCCATGTCAAAATCGAGCTGATCGCCGATACGATGGTGACACGCCGTCTGCCGCAACTCTGGCTGAAGGTAACGTTACTCGAAAGCATGGTGCGCGACGGCCCGTCGCTGGGCGTGCTCGCGCGTCCGACCGGCTCGGAATATTACGCGCTGGTTCACGGCTTTTCGGAATGGATGACGCCGCCCGAGATGGGGATGTCATCGCTCATGCGCGGCGACGGGCGCGCCACGGCGGAACAGGCGATAATCGCCGGCCGGCATTTTCAGCAGCTGTTTGCCGATCAAAAGGTCAAGGAGGCCGTGATGACCCCCAAGGCAACCCGGCTTGTCTATCAGGCATCGCAAGGCGAGAGGGCGGCGCACATGTTCCTGCGGCAGGCACGGTTTTCCCTCGACAGGGTTCCTGCCGCAACGATCGCACACGCCATTGCGCTGACGGCAGGCCTGAGTACGATTTACGCCGAAGCAGACAGGCCACCTGTCGCTAAAGTTGCTTGAAGGGCTGCATGTGTCGAAACCGGTAAACCCCTATTTCGTTCTGCTCCTGGCGATCATCCTGCCCGGTGCTGGCCATGTCGCCATCGGCGAGGCACGCCGCGGGCTGGCATTCGCGCTGTTCGTCCTGTTGTTTTCGTTCCTGACCTACATGACCACGACGCCCGAACAGTCCTTTATCGGGCGGCACGCGGGCGGCTTGTTCATCTGGGCACTCTCGATCCCGGACGCCTATCGCCGGGCACGGGTTCGTTTTTCGATCGGATGAGGCGAGATGTCTCGCGCAGACACGCAAAAGTTTCGATGCCGCCACGTTTTCTGTTGTGGCAATCGAAAAATCTGATTTACTGGCGCTCCGCTAGTTGGCTTTTGGGGGATATTTGCCGATGGTGTCGACCCGCAGGGATGTTTTGCTTGGTGGCTTGGCGTTACTTGGCGCCAGCACGGTTCAGAAACCGGCATTCGCCGCATCATCTTCATATTTTTCCGGCACCGCCGTTGATAATGGCGTGACCTTTCGAGCGACCAACTTCGCCAAGATCGACAAGCAGTGGCACCGCCAGGTTGTCAAATATTTCAGCACCGAGCCGATCGGTACCGTCGTTGTCGATACAAGGCACCATTTTCTCTACGTGATCATGGAGAACAAGACGGCCATCCGCTACGGCGTCGGCGTCGGCCGCGAGGGCTTCAAATGGTTTGGCCGTGCCACGATCGACAATAAATCGCTTTGGCCGCGCTGGACGCCGCCGCCGGAGATGCGCAAGCGCCATCCCGAGCTGCCCGAATTCGTCGACGGCGGCTCGCCCAAAAATCCGCTTGGCCCCCGCGCCATGTACCTGCTTCGCGACGGCGTCGATACCGGCTACCGATTCCACGGCACGCTGGAGCCGGGGAGCATCGGCAAGGATGCCTCCAGCGGCTGCATCCGCATGTTCAACGAAGACGCCATCGACCTTTACCAGCGTTGCCCGATCGGCACCGCCGTGCAGGTTCTGCCGCATATTGCCGACCAGGCCCCCCAGGTCAGCGACGCAACCCCGGTCGAATAAGGAAAATCACCTCGATGTCTGCTACGACCGGTTTCACGAGGCGTCTTGCCGCCGCGGCCATGCTCCTGGCGCTCGCCGCCTGCAACACCACTGATATCGCCTCTGTCGAGGAACCGGCTGCAGTGCCGATGACCGGCCAGACCAACGATCCCGCGCCCGGTTTCGAGAACGTCGCAGCTGGCAGCGAAGAGGATTTTATCCTCAATGTCGGCCGGCGGGTCTACTTCACGCAGGACTCAGCCAAGCTCGATTCCGTCGCCTTGGCAACGTTGGATAACCAGGCCGCGTGGCTCAACAGGAACCCGCGTTGGCTGCTCAAGCTGCAGGGGTTTGCCGACGATTCCGGATCCGCGTCCAAAATGGAGGCGCTTTCGCAGAAGCGTGCCGATGCGGCGATGGCCTATCTCGCCTCGAAGGGCGTGGACGCCGGGCGCATGTGGGCCAAGGGCTATGGCAACGACCGCGAAGTCCGCGACTGCACGGACCGCTCCTGCAAGGTGCAGAACCGCCGCGTCGTCACCAATCTGCGCACTACCCGCGACTGACTCCGACTGCGGGATCAGAGCGGACCCTGTCTGAAACTTCGGTTTTTAGGGGTTGAGCCGTTCGTCAAAAAGCCGGAAGTCCGGTCGAGCTGCTGGCCGGCCCGAGGGCGCGCAGCCAGGCATCTCCATCGCAACGCATGATTGTTCCCCCCTGACCGGTCAGCTGGCTGATCGCAGCCAGCCGGGGAGACGCGCCGGGACGCGGCCGGTCAGCGCTGCCTCGACGCAATCAGCAAGGTTGCTGAAGCGGACCACCCGGTTGCTGAGACCCGGGCCGTAATGGGCGTATTTTCCGGAATTGGTGATGAGCGTTCGGGTGCTGCCGGGGAAAACCGGCTCGCTGATCGAACACCAGCAGAGATCGGGCACGACACGCACGCCGCTCTCCTCGAGCCTGCCGAGCGTGCCGTCTTCGCGCGCCTTGGCGATGACCTGATGACCTGCCGTGACGATGACGGCGACATCAGGGTGACGCTTGCGCCCGGCAAGTGCGGCAGCCAGTGCCCGGCATTCACCCAGCGAGGCATGGGGGCTGCCGATGGCCACGAGCTCGACCTGCTCCGGTCCCGAATTCAGCCGTGTCCAAGCCTCAGTCATATCGGCACGGGTGATCGTCTTTCGTTCCGCACCAGCCATTGCGGCCTCACCGGCTTCGGGCGTCACGCCTTCGACGTGAAGCATTGGTGCGGCGGAGGTGGTTCCGAAGGCGGCGCAGAGCGCCTTGAGGCCGTCTGCCGAGGGTTGCGCGGAGCCGAGACCCCGCAGCAACGGAATGCGGTCAGGTGCAGCGTGGCCGGCCAGATAGCCGATCAGCGGCCAGAAGGCATCATCGACATTGTCAGGCAATTCGACATCGATGATCGACCGGGCCTTGCGGTTTTCCGTGAGATAGACGCCTGAGAGCGGTGCGCGTCCGGTGAGAGCGATGCACAGGTCGAGGAAATCCGGATGCTTCGGCGTGCGGGCGCCGAGCACCGAATTGGCAAAGATCACGGCATTGGATTCCGCCCATGCAATCGCTTCGCCCGCCTGTGGCGCGCTGGCCAGAAGATAGGGAGCGCAGGTAAAGGTCGGACGGCAACCCATGCGGACATAGGCATCGGCGAGCCTCGCCGCCGGATCGCCAAAGGCGCTGGGCACACCTTGCGCCCGCCAGTTGGCATGATCGACCGAGATCGCATTCATGGTCGTCGGCACGCGAACCTGTGCGCCCATTTCCGCCATTCTTTCGGCGAAGACCAAATTGGCCGGGCTGGCATAGATGCAGCCGTCGATGTGTCCTTGCGTCACATCCACCAGGCAGTTTGCGCCCTGCTGGGCAGCCATGGCGCAGATGATGCGCATCGCCTGCTGGATCGCCTGCCCCTGCTCGCCCGCCAGCATGGCACGATCGGTCTCGCTCAAGTCGAGCTTAGCCATGCGCGGCGCTATGACCGGCAGCGTCACGCCGTCCGCCTCGATCGACGTCGCGGTTATCCGCGCGGTTCCGGCACGCGACAGAGCTGCGAAGCTCTGCGGTGCGAGACGAAGTACGGGAAGCGGTTTTTCGAACATTTCGGCGGCGATCAGCGCGCCCAGCGTCAGCACGTCTTCGGCTTCGCAGAACACCAATGCTGCCGGCGCCCGTCCCGTCAGGATAAGATCCAGAAGCACGCCCGATCCGGTGCAGGAACCCCGGCTCGAGGGCATCATCAGGATGCCGCCGGTCAGACAGACGCCATGGAGGGGATGATGCACGTCGATGACGCTGCCGGTCGATGGCGAGACCCCGCCCCAGAAACTCAGGGGCTCGGCTGACGCGATGATCGGCCCCTCGGCGTTACCGCCGAGGATGCTGGAAGCGTGCATCGGATCACTCATTTGACGACGAAACCATGGGCAAACGGATCGCGGTCGTCGATGAAGATCGTATTGATACCGGTCATCCGGGCCCAGCCGGCGATCGAGGGGATGATGGCATCGCGGTCAGCAACCTTGGTGGCAGCTTCGACCCGGCCCTTGAACAGCGAGCCGATGATCGACTCGTGGATGAATTCRTCGCCGACAGCAAGCTTGCCCTTGGCTGCCAGCTGCGCCATGCGCGCCGAGGTGCCGGTGCCGCATGGCGAGCGGTCGATGGCCTTGTCGCCATAGAATACGGCATTGCGGGCATGGGCGGTGGCGTCTGTCGGTTTGCCCGTCCACTGGATGTGGCTCAGCCCCCGGATTTCGGGATGCTCGGGGTGAACGAAGTCGTATTTTTCATTCAGCGCGGCGCGCAGCTTGGGGCTCCAGCCAATGAGTTCGCCTGCCGTGTGATCGGCCATATCGCGAAAATTCTTCTGCGGCTCGACGATGGCGTAGAAATTGCCGCCATAGGCGACATCGACGACGATTTCGCCCAGGCCTTCGACTTCAGCCGTCAGGCCCTCGGCATAGAGGAAGCCGGGAACATTGGTCAGGCGGACTTCCTCGACGAAACGGCCCTCCTGGCGATAGGTGATATCCACCTTGCCGGCGGGCGCGTCGATCGACAGCTTGCCGGGCTCGCGCGGCATGATCAGGCCGTTCTCGATCGCCATCGTGATGGTGCCGATGGTGCCGTGGCCGCACATCGGCAAGCATCCGGAGGTCTCGATGAAGAGAACCGCGACGTCGCAGTCGGGGCGGGTCGGCGGATAGAGTATCGAACCCGACATCATGTCGTGTCCGCGCGGCTCGAACATCAGGCCTGTCCGGATCCAATCGAATTCCCGCAGGAAATGGGCGCGCTTCTCCAGCATGTTGGCGCCCTCAAGGCGCGGGCCGCCGCCGGAAACGAGGCGGACCGGATTTCCGCAGGTATGCCCGTCTAGGCAGGAAAAGGTATAGGTGGCCATGGTGAAGGACCTTTGTCAGAAGCGTTGAGGCGAAAAGGATGCAATATCGATCGTTGGTGTTTTACCAGTCAACAGGTCGACCACCAACCGGGCGGTTCCGGCCGATTGTGTCAGGCCAAGATGCCCATGCCCGAAGGCGTGGATGACCCGCGGCGTCGCCCGCGAGCGGCCGATGGCGGGCAAGCTGTCGGGCAAGGAGGGGCGGAAGCCGAACCACTGCGTACCCCCTTGCGTCTTCAGCCCGGGAAGAAAATCCTTGGCCTTCTTCAACATGGCTTCCGACCGGCGGAAATTCGGCGGCAGTTCCAGCCCGCCAAGCTCGACGGCGCCGCCGACGCGAATGCCGGTCGACAGACGCGTGACGACAAAGCCGTGACCGCCGAAGGTGACTTGTGTGCGTAAGTCAAACGCATCGGCCGGCAGCGTCGTGTTGTAGCCGCGCTCGGTTTCCAGCGGAATACACTCATTAAGGCTGCGGGCGATACGGTGGGAAAAAGCCCCTGCCGACAGCACGACCTGCAGTGCGCGGCGGATTTCGCCGCCTTCGCTCATAATCTCAACTCCGCCTTCGACCGGCCGCAGCGCCGTGACGTTGGCGCGCTCCAATATACCGCCCATGCTGCGGAAATGATCCGCCAGCGCGAGCGTATAGAGTTTCGGATCGGCGATCGAGTACCAGCCCGGCGTGAAGGTGCCGTGGGTGAAGCGCGCTGCAAGCCCCGGCTGGATTTCCGCCATGCGGGAGGCATCGACGTGATGGAACTCGATGCCATGTGCTTCGCGGACCCTCCATCCGGGCAGCGCCGCCTTCAGCTCCGCCTCGTTTTCATAGACCTGGAGATTTCCGTCCTTGCGCAGCATGGGCAAGGTACCCGTCTGCTCTAGGAAGTATTCGAGCTCGGCTTTCGAAAGATCCATCAATGCGGTCTGTGCGGTCGTCGACCGGGCGACCTGCTCAGGCGAGCAGGCCCGCCAGAAGCGGAACATCCAGGGCGCGATCTTGAGCGCGTAGGCCGGCGGCACGGCCAGCGGGCCCAACGGATCGAGCAGCCATTTCGGCGCCTTCTTCAGGATACCCGGCGAGGCAAGCGGCAGGATATCTGTAAAGGCGAAGGCCCCGGCATTGCCGGCGGATGCGCCGGCAGCCGGCCCCTCGCGGTCCAGCACGGTAACCGTCATCCCCCGCGCCTGGGCGGCGATCGCCGCCGAGAGCCCGACAACCCCGGCACCGATGACAATGACGTCCGGATCAGCCATTACCGGACGCTCGCAAGGAACGCCTGGGTATCGGGATGCTGCGGTGCTCCGAAGAGCTGATCCGGCGTGCCGATTTCGGCCATGACACCATGATGGAAAAAGGCGACCCGGTCGGAAACGTCGCGGGCAAAGGCCATTTCATGGGTGACGCAGATCATCGTCATGCCCTCTTCCGCCAGCATTTTCAGCGTATCGAGCACTTCGCCGACCAGCATCGGATCGAGCGCCGATGTGACTTCGTCGAACAGCATATATTCCGGTGACATCGCCAGCGCCCGGGCAATCGCCATGCGCTGCTGCTGACCGCCCGACATCCGGTTGGGATAGACCGACAGCTTTTCGCGCAAGCCGACATGGGTCAGCTGTTTGACGGCGATTTCCTCGGCTTTTTCTTTCGCAAGACCAAGAACCTTTCGCGGCGCCAGCATGACGTTTTCCAGGACAGTCAGGTGCGGGAACGCGTTCCACTGCTGGAAGACGATGCCGACCTTGCGGCGCAGTTTGTTGAGATCGGTGCCCTTGGCGTGGACATCCGTGCCGTCAATGGTGATCTGCCCCGAATTGATCGGTTCCAGTCCATTGATGCAGGTTAGCAGCGTGGATTTTCCCGATCCGGATCCACCGATGATGGTGACCACCTCACCCTTGTTCACAGTGAGGTTGATCCCCTTCAAAACCTCCAGCGCGCTGAAGGATTTGCGGACGTCTTTAATTTCAATCATTGGGGGACCACCGTCTTTCGAGATACCCGCCGAGGCGGGCGATGGGGAAGCTGATGACGAAGTAGATTACGCCGCAGATCAGAAGGATGAACAGCGGCTCCTGCAGGCGGGTGACAAGAATCTGCGAGGCACGCAAGAGCTCGATGAGGCCGAGCCAGAGTACCAATGCGGAATCCTTCATGACGCCGAGCGTCAGACCGATCCAGGCGGGAAGCGAAACGCGCGTGGCCAGGGGCGCTACGATATAGCGCATATCCTGCCACCAGGTCATGCCGAGCGAGCGCGCCGCGCGGCGTGTCGTCGCCGGAACGGCACCGATGCCGCCACGGATGATCTCCGAACAATAGGCTGCGGTGTAGAGCGACAGGACCACGCAAGACGTGGTGAAGGGCGCCCATCCAAGCTTGGCGATGGATTGCAACGCGTTGCCGAGCACGAGCTGGATCAGCAGCGGCACTGAGCGGAACACGTCCAGCACGAGGGTCAGCGGGGCGGACCAGATGCCCCCCAGCTGAACACGCAAGACGCCGAAGATAATCCCAAGCACGGTGCCGGCGGTCACAGACACAGCAGTGACCGCGAGGGTCATCGCTGCGCCCTGGGCCAGGAAGGCCAGATCACTCCAGGTGAGGGCAGTATCAAACATCTCTCACCTCTCTCAATACTTAAACATGCGCGTGGCAACCAGACGGGCAGCCAGCGTCACGAGTTTCGCAATGATGTAGTAGATCACCGCGGCAAGGGCGAAGAATTCAAAGGTGCGGAAGGACCGCGCGTTGAGCTCCTGCGTGATGCCCGCCAGGTCGGTGTTCATGCCGACGGTCACGCCGAGCGACGTCATCAGGATGGCCCAGACCATCTGGTTGGTCGCCGGCAAGAAGGCGACGCGCAACATCTGCGGCAGCACGATCAGCCGGAAGGCCTGAACCGGCGTCATGCCAAGCGACCGGCCGGCACGGGCCTGGGTGTCGGGAATGGCCTTGAGCGCACCCCGGAAGTTTTCCGCCAGATAGCCTGCATTGTTGAAGGCAATTCCGATCAGAAGCGCCGTATAGGGGCTGAGATGGATGCCGAAATTGCCGAGCCCGAAATGGGCCATGTAGATCTGGAACAGCGCTGGCGTATTGCGCGCGATCTCGACCCAGGTGGTCGCAAATCCGCCGAGGATGCGATTGCCTGAAAGGCGAAACGCCGTCAGGGCCAGGGCAATTGCCAGCCCGAGAACCATGGACAGAAGCGCGATCTGCAGCGTGACCACAGCGCCATCGAGCATMTGCGGCAGCGCCTTGAACGCCTGGTTCCAATGAAAGGTGTAGTTCAACATCGCCGTTTCATCTCCTGAAGAAGGACAGCGGCGCGGAAGTGTCCGCGCCGCCAGCGAAACGGTTCAATTAGCGATAAACACCGTTTACCGAGAGATCAGGAACCTCTCCGCCAACCCACTTCCCGTACAGCTCCGCATAGCGGCCGGTGCGAACCTGCTGATTGACGAAGAGGTTGAGGAAGTTGATGAACCCATATTCCTCGCGGTTGGTGAACAGGGAAACATAGTCGATGTCGAACGGCGCCTTGCCGACGACAGCGATACCGGGGAACTTGCCGGTCTTGACGTTGGCCTGCGCCACGGTCGAGGTGGAGACGGTGGCATCGAGCTGGCCCTGGCTCAGCGCCAGGAATACGTCTGCCTGGGTCTGGTACGGGCGGAACTCACCGGCGCCCCAGGCCTTGACCTGTTCTTCCAGCGCAATGGCTTCATAGGTGCCGGCCGTGGCGCCGACGACTTTGCCCTTCATGTCTTCAAACGACTTGACGCCCGATTTCTCGTTGGCGGTCACAGCCATTTCAAAGGCGAAGTAAGGAATGGTCATGCCGACGGTCTTGGCACGCTCAAGCGTGTCGGAGGTCGATGCGACGCCGACATCGACGCGGCCCGACATCAGAGCAGGAATACGCTCGGGGAACGGGGTTTCAACGATTTCGGCGGTGACGCCGAGGGCCTTGGCCAGATCGTTGCAATAATCGACATCGAAGCCGATGGCGTTGTTGCTTTCGTCACGCGCTCCCATCGGCGGGAAATCCAGCACAACGGCGCAACGCAATGTTCCCGAGGCGATAATATCGTCCAGCTTGTCGGCGTGGGCCTGGCTGGTCAGTGCGGTTGCGGCCAGAAGGCTGAGCGCGAGAACCGAAAGTTTCATCTTAATCTCTCTCCCTAGATGGATGTGCCGATCTGCGGCAGGTGCACTATTTCGATTCCCTGTCCGCAAATCAACGACAAAATACAAGACGTATACAAAAAGTACACAAATATGCGTATTTTCTAACTTCTACGCAATAAACGCCAACGAAGCGGCATCTCGCTGCACGATTATTTTAGGAGGTCCTTTGGCAATAGAGCCTCCGGCAGGTTCTGATAGGAGACCGGACGCAGGAAACGGCGGATCGACATGGTGCCGACGCTGGTCGCCCCGAAGTTGGTGGATGCCGGATACGGACCGCCATGGACCATGGAATCCACCACCTCGACGCCGGTCGGGAAGCCGTTGACAAGGATGCGTCCCGCCTTTCGCTCCAACAGCGGRAGCAGGCGTTTCGCCGCATCGATATCGGCGTCGTCCATGTGCAACGTCACCGTCAGCTGGCCTTCGATCGCCCGAGCGATCTCTTCCATTTCGTCCAGTGACTGCACCCGCACCAAAAGGCCAAGGGGACCGAAGACTTCCGCACCCAATGCGTGATCGGACAGGAACCGCTCGCCCGTCGTTTCGAACAGATTGGGGGATGCGGCCCGGCCGGACGATTCCGTGACCAGCAGCGGCTTGACGGTGTTGCGGGAGGCAAAGCTCGCCTGTCCGTCGTGATAGGCTTTGGCAATTCCGTCCGTCAGCATGACCTGCGGTGAAACCTTGCCCAATGCATCTGTTGCGGCCGCGGCAAAACGGTCGGCAGCGGCGCCGTCGATGACCACGGCAACGCCGGGATTGGTGCAGAATTGGCCAGCGCCCATGACGAGCGAGCCTGCCCAGCCCTGCCCCAGCCCTTCGGCTCTCTGTTCAAGTGCTAAGGGCAGCAGGAACATCGGGTTGACCGAGCCGAGTTCGCCAAAGAACGGGATCGGTTCAGGACGCGCTGCGCAAAGATCAAACAGAGCACGGCCGCCGGCCTGGGATCCGGTAAAGCCGACCGCCTTGATCAGCGGGTGCTGCACCAGCGCATGACCGACATCGCGGTTGCCGCCCTGAATGAGAGAGAAGACGCCCGGATGCACGCCGGTGCTGCGGATGGCCGCTTCAATGGCTTGGGCGATGATCTCGCCGGTACCCGGATGGGCGGAATGCCCCTTGACCACCACCGGACAGCCCGCCGCGAGTGCTGCTGCCGTATCGCCACCTGCCGTCGAGAAAGCGAGCGGGAAGTTCGATGCGCCAAAAACCGCAACCGGACCAACGGGCCGCTGCATGAGGCGGATCTCGGGGCGCGGCGCCGGCTGGCGGTCCGGCAATGCCGCGTCGAAGCGGCGGTCAAGATAGTCGCCACTTTCAATGTGGCTGGCAAACAGCCGCAGCTGTCCCGTGGTGCGGCCCCGTTCGCCGGCCAGACGGGCTTCGGGCAGGCCGGTCTCCTGGCTACCGATTTCCGTAATCTCGTCTGCGCGGGCTTCGATCTCATCGGCAATGGCGCGCAGGAAGGCAGCACGTGTGCGACGATCGGTACTGGCAAAACTCCAGAAGGCCGCCTCGGCTGCCTCGCAGGCGCGGTTTACCAGCTCTACGGTCCCGACGGCGAATTGATGCGCGGGCCCTTTGGCCGGCGAGGAGGCGAAGGTGCCGGCGCCGTCGAGCCATTCGCCTGCGACAAGGTGTTTTCCGCTGGGGGTAAAGGGCATGAGGAGATCCTTTTCTTTCAAACGTGCTTGCAGCAGCAAAGCGTGCCGGATGGCGTCAAGAAACCTTGTATACTTTTTGTATGCAGGATATCAACCCATTTGGATATTCCTGCACCTAAAAAGGAGGGGCACACCATGAGCGATACACACACCCTGACGATCACTGATCTGGAGGAGCGCGTAAAAGCCATCTTCACCAAGGCCGGGCTGAGTGCGACACAAGCCGCGGCCATCACCCGGGTGATCGTTGCTGCCGAGCGGGATGCCTGCAAATCGCACGGCATCTACCGGATCGAAGGCGCACTGCGGACCGTTAAAGCCGGCAAAGTCAATCCGGTAGCCAAGCCCGAACTTCTGCCGCAGCACCGGTCCGCAGTCGTCAAGGTGGAAGCGAAGGGCGGCTTCGCCAATGCCGCATTCGAACTTGGTCTTCCGGTGCTGGCGGAGCGCGCCCGCTCCAGCGGTATTGCAGCGCTTGCTATCAATGACTGCACCCATTTCTCCGCGCTCTGGCCGGAAGCTGAGGCGCTGACGGAGCTCGGACTTGCCGGCATCGTCATGTGCCCCAGCTATGCGACGGTCGCACCGAGCGGCGGAACGAAGCCGTTGCTCGGCACAAACCCCCTCGCCTTCGGCTGGCCCCGCCCCGGCAGGCCGCCCTATGTTTTCGACTTCGCAACGTCTGTGGCAGCGCGTGGCGAGATCGAGTTGCACAGGCGGGCCGGAAAAGCCTTGCCGGAGGGCTGGGCGATCGATTCGGCCGGGCAGCCGACCACCGATCCGGAAGCGGCACTGGCCGGTGCGATGCTGCCGTTCGGCGAACATAAGGGCTCGGCAATCTCCACGATGATCGAGCTCTTGGCCGGCATCATGATTGGCGACCTGACCAGCCCGGAAGTGCTCGATGCCCTTGGTTCGACGGCCCTTGCCCCCGCCCATGGCGAGCTGGTCATCGCCTTTTCTCCCGAAGGCTTTGGTGCGGATCGTCCAGGCAACCCGTTTGCCCGGGCCGAAGTCCTGTTTGAAGCAATGACCGGCCAGGGGGCCCGCCTGCCCTCGCAACGGCGCTATGCCGCCCGGGCGAAATCGCAGGCCGGAGGCATTGTTCTGACGGCTTCGGAGATGGCACAGCTCGACCGGCTGGAAGCACTCGGACTAGACGCAGTTTAACGGCGCCCGCCACTACAGCGCCGCGCACCATTCATGACGCGCGGCGCTGTAGCACTTTAAATTTACTGCATAATTTTCCTTAGATCGATCCCGATTCAAGGAATTATGCAGTAGCCGGCGCATTGCGCCGCAGCCCATACAAATGCAAAGGCCCTCCATCGGAGGGCCTTTGTCAGTTCAGGCGAGCGTCAGCTCAGGCTTTGTACTTCTGGACGGCGCCAGCGAGCTTGCTCCATTCGGCATACCAGCCGTTGAACAGCTTGAACTGGGCCTCGACATATCCACGCTGGCTGTTGGTGAGCGCATCCGTCGCGTTGAAGTGCAGCGCGTATTCCTTGTCACCCTTCAGCACCATCATGTGCTTGAAGTAGAGAACGAGATCCGGGCCTTCGTCGAAGGAGGAAAGAACGGCAAGCGCCTGCTCCAGCTCCAGGGCGCGAAGGCGCGCATCTGCGTCACCTTCGGCTGCAGCCTGGGACAGGTTGCACAGGTGGATGACCTCCTTCGGCAGGACGTTGCCGATGCCGGTGATGGCGCCGGTCGCACCGCAGTTCACAAAGCCATGGAAAACGGCGGTATCGACGCCGATCATCAGCGAAACACCGTCCTGGCTGGTGATGTGTTCGGCCGCATAGCGCATGTCGTCTACGCCGCCAAATTCCTTGAAGCCGACAAGATTCGGATGCTCGGCGCGCAGCGCGAAGAACAGATCGGCGCGGGTGGCGAAGCCGTAATACGGGCTATTGTAGATGACTGCCGGAAGATCCGGCGCCGCAGCCAGGATCGCCTTGAAATGGGCCTTCTGGGCAACGACGGAAGAGCCACGCGACAGCACCCGCGGAATGACCATGAGGCCCTGGGCGCCAACGGCCTGCGCGTGCGCGGCATGCGCAACGGCCACCGCGCTATTGACGGCGCCAGTGCCGACGATCACCGGCACGCCCGCCTTTACCAGACGCTCGACGCCTTCCATGCGCTGCGCATCGGTCAGGAGCGGCCAGTCGCCCATCGAACCGCAATAGACGACGGCCGACATTCCCTGGGCAATCAACTCTTTTCCCTTGCGCACGAGCGCGTCGAAGTCCGGCGTGCGGTCTTCTTTGCAAGGGGTCATCAGCGCGGGGATCACGCCAGAAAAGATTTTGGCCGTCATAACAAACTCCTTTTGACGTTGCCGGACAGACAGAGAACGGCGCGCACCTTTGCTGCCCCAATCCTGTGCCTCAGGAGCAATATTGCACGTTGTATTTTATTTGTCGACAAGAATTTCAGTGTCAGAGTGCCATGTCGAGCCTGTCTGCCCGGGCAAGCAATTTCTGGATCTGATGGACGATCTGCTCGGCATGCAGTCTGGCCAGGCGATCGGCTTCCTCGACATCGCGCTCGGCAATCACGGCAATCATGTCGTCGTGCTCTTCGACGAAACGCTGCGGCAGCCGGTCGTCGTAGGATTGGTAGTATAGCCGCAGCATGCGCCGTCCCTCATCGAGCAGCCGGTTGAAAAGACCCGTGAAATAGGGATTGCGGCCCGCTTCGGCGATGGCCGAATGAAATGCGGCGTTGGTGGCGATCATCGCCAGCGCATCTTGCGCCTGCACGGCCGCGGCGAATTCCGCCTGATGGGCGCGAATCACCTTCAGGTCTTCCGGCCTGTGATACTGCGCCGCCAGCTTCGTCGTGACGCGGTACATCAGTACCAGGGCGTCGAAGAAGGTGTGCATGTTGAGGAAATCGATATTTGCCACCATCGTCGAACGGTTGGGCAACGTATCGATCAGTCCTTCGCCGGCAAGCCGTACCAAAGCCTCGCGGATCGGTGTTCGCGACATCTTGAACCGTTCGGCCAGCTGCACCTCGTCTATCGGGCTGCCGGGCGGCAGCACCAAATCGAGAATCTCGTCGCGCAAGAGGTCATAGACCATCTTGACGCCGGAGCCTCGCTTGCGTTCGGGAATGGGGCTGATGTCGATATCTGTCATTTTATCAAATCCTTTGTCGACAAAAGGAATACTTTTCCCTGGAGGCGGGAGCAACAGTTTCCGCAGCCGCGACGGGAAAAGACGATGATAAACTTGGTGACGATACACTTTTGGGACTTCACCAGCCCCTGCGGCCGCCGGTCTCGCCCGTGCTGCCAGCGCCGGGCGTTGCGCGATATCAGGCTCTCTGATCCCTAAGGAAGGCGACAAGGGACCGTCCTGCATCCAGCACATGATCCCGCGTCAGCCGCGACGCGAGGCCGGCATCCCTGTTGAGGCAGGCTGCAAGAATTGCTTCGTGCTCGCGCTTGGCCCGCATCATGCCATTCGTCAGCGTCAATTGCGCCCGCAGATAGCGATCGATCCTGTCGAGCGATGTGCGAACGATCTGCAGATAATAAGGGCGCTGCGACGCCGCATAGAGACTGTAGTGAAAACGCCGGTTGATTTCGCCCCAGCGGGCGGAATCGGTCTCTTGCCCGAATTCCTCACAATAGCCGCGCGCCACGGCAAGCGTAGCATGATCGAGATTGGGCACGGCAAGCCGGATGACTTCGGCCTCCACCAGGGCCCGAAATTCGAAGATTTCGTCGATCTCTTCGATCGACAGCCCGGCAACGACAGCCCCCTTGTAACGCTCGGTGGTGATCAGCCCATGCTGCTCCAGCCGCGACAGCGCCTCGCGCACGGGGATGCGGCTGGTGTTGAACATCTGGGCGATCTGGTCCTGCCTCAGGTTCTCGCCTTCGGCCAGGTCACCCTCGACGATCGCCTTGCGCAGGGCGTCGTAGACGATATCGGCCGCGGATGCGGCCTGCCTGATATCGACGGCAGCAAGTTTCATGGCCCTAATCCCCGTTGTTCGAAAGCGGCAGCCCTGTCAGCACCCGTCCTTGGGTCATATGTCCAATTCAATGTTCAGGCAACAGAACGGATATTCGTGGACACGTTTGAAAATTGCCATTGTATATTGGATCCAATATTTCTATCAAGGCGATACATGCCGGCTATCGGCTGACTTTCGCCGCGGTGGCCGGCAGCCCCGGAATGTCCACAAGGAGAGGACTATGCGCACGAGCAAGGTAATCCACATCGTTTCCTGTCACGCCGAAGGTGAGGTCGGGGATGTGATCGTCGGCGGCGTCGCTCCGCCTCCCGGAAAGACCCTGTGGGAACAGCGGCGGTTCGTCGCCGAGGATCAGGGCTTGCGCAATTTCGTCCTGAACGAACCGCGCGGCGGGGTATTCCGGCATATCAACCTTTTGGTGCCGCCAAAGGATCCGCGCGCGACGATGGGCTTCATCATCATGGAGCCGGAAGATACGCCGCCGATGTCGGGTTCCAATTCGATCTGCGTCTCCACCGTTTTGCTCGACACCGGCATCGTTCCGATGCAGGAGCCGGAAACCAGAATGGTGCTCGAGGCGCCGGGCGGCCTGGTCGATGTTGTCGCCTCCTGCCGCAACGGCAAGGCCGAACGCATCACCGTCACCAACGTGCCGTCCTTCGCAGCCAGGCTCGATGCCAAGCTGGAAGTGGAAGGTCTTGGCACGCTCACGGTCGATACTGCCTATGGCGGCGACAGTTTCGTCATTGCCGACGCCCGCTCGCTCGGGTTTTCGGTCACCCCCGACGAGGCCCGCGAACTGGCCGAGACGGGCATCAGGATCACCCGCGCCGCCAATGAGCAGCTCGGGTTCTCGCATCCTGAAAACCCGGAATGGAATCATATTTCCTTCTGCCAGCTGACCCTGCCGGTGGAAGAACGTGACGGCATGCTGCATGGGCGCAATACGGTGGTGATTCAGCCGGCCAAGCTCGACCGTTCACCGACCGGCACCGGCTGTTCGGCCCGGATGGCGGTGCTGCACGCCCGCGGCCAGATCAAGGTCGGACAGAAGTTCCGGGGCGAATCGATCATCGGCTCGCATTTCGATTGCCGCATCGTCGGCGAAACGGCGGTTGGCGGACAGAAGGCGATCGTGCCCGAAATCTCCGGCCGCGCCTGGGTGACCGGCACCCACCAGGTCATGCTCGATCCCGATGACCCATGGCCTGCTGGCTACCGCCTCGCCGATACCTGGCCGCGCAAGCAATAGGATTGGCCCGGCGCGGTGGGCTTACAGCCAGCTTTGCGCGTCATTCATGACGCGCAAAAATCGCCGCCAGCCGCGGCTTGGCAGGTTCATCATCCTAGAAGCAAGGCAGGGTCGCAAGCCGCGTTCAGACCGAGTTCTGAACCTTCCCCGAGACATCCGGTGTCGCCGCAAACAGCAGCCAGCCTACGCCAAAGAGTGCGGTCGGCGCCCACAATATAAGGTGCGCCAGCAACACGACGGCCGCTGCAAGGGCTGTCTCCACCCCGGCAA
Organism: Pararhizobium sp. P1_E7; assembly: GCF_056405855.1. Classification (NCBI taxonomy): domain Bacteria; kingdom Pseudomonadati; phylum Pseudomonadota; class Alphaproteobacteria; order Hyphomicrobiales; family Rhizobiaceae; genus Pararhizobium; species Pararhizobium sp. P1_E7. The sequence goes on from NZ_JBFUBH010000030.1 coordinate 34,936, forward strand.
GCGCAAACGTTTGAAGCCCGAAAAATTCGAACGGACCGAAATGACCGGGAAGACTGGGTATCAGCGTCCCGAGCGTGCTAAAGGCGAATGCCAGCAGCGGTTTCAACAAAACATCGGTTGATCCGCCCAGACTGACCCAGACTCCGAGAAACACGACGCTTTCCAAAAGCCACAAGGCAAGCGACATGGCCGTCAGCGTGGTCAGACTGCGCCAGGAGCTGAATTGCGTGACGGCCTGCGATGCAGCCTGCAATGCAGCGATCAACGCGGCGACAGGACCGATGCTTATTCGATGGAATAGTCTTTCGAACAGGCGATACAGCAGTGCGGGGGAAAACAACATCGCCAAACCGCCGGCAAGCGAGATGATGAGCAAAAGCTGGAAATTCCACACCAGTGCGGGCGAAGCCGTCAGATCCACCAATGCCAGTGTCATGGCGCCCAGAAGGACGATGGTGACGAGATCGAGGATACGCTCGACGATCATGGTGCCGATGACCGTGCCTGCAGGAATGGAGAACTGGCGGCTGAACCACAAAATCCGAAATCCGTCCCCCACCCGCAATGGAAGGACATCGCTCATGCCGAAACTGGCGATAAAGGGACCGATCACCAGCCGCAAGGGGAGGCGGCGGCCGCTCGTCGATTGCAGCATCATCCAGAACCGGACTGCCCTGAGGAGGAAATCGGCGACAAAGGCGAGGATGGCAAGCAAGAGCGGCGCAACGGCCGCACCACGAAGCAGGGAGCCGACCTCCTCGAAGCTGACATTGCGCATGGCGAGGTAGACAAACGTTACCCCGACGATCAACCCGAGCATGACCCGAACAATTCTGGCCATACGGCCCCGCGTGGCACCGGTTTGATCAGCCATTTTGGGTGGCCGTATATTGGACGTGGAGTGCGGCGAGCGTGGTGCGATTGGTAATCGCCAGCTTGCGATAGATGTTATGCAGATGGATGCTGATCGTTCCTTCCGTTGTTCCCAGCTTCTGTGCAATCGCCCTGTTTGACAATCCTCCGCAGATCAGCACCGCGACCTCCCGCTCGCGCGCGGTCAGCAGATTGAGTTTTTGCGGGCTGTTGGACGGCAGCGCGCTCGTTGCCCTGGTCACCAGCTCCGCGGGCAACCATTTCTCTCCGCCTGCGACCTGACGCATGCAGTCGAGCAGCGCCTCGGGAGCATATTCCTTCAAAAGGATGCCCCAGGCCCCCATGGAAATGGCATCGGCGATCTGGCGGCCCGTCAGGGTCGCAGCGAGGAAAATCACTTTCACCGGCAACCGCTTCTCAACGATGGCTCGCTGAATTTCCAGCCCGCCGGTATCCGGCATCGACACGTCGAGCACGGCCAGATCGGGCCTGAGATCACATATAAGCGACAGCGCCTGTGTCCCGCTCGCGGTTGCTGCGAGAACTTCAAATTCCGCTGCTGCGTTCAGCAGGCCTTGCAGTCCGCGAAGCAGCAAAGGATGATCGTCGGCGAGCACCACGGAATACATCAGCAGGCTTCCTGTTTCAAAGGTAAGGCAATAAGCAGATTAAGCCCCGGCGACGCGCGGCCGACCGTCAGGTTCCCCTTGAGTTCGCTGACACGCGCGCACAGCGATGAAGGCCGTTTCGATACAGCGTCCGTTTCTATCCCCAATCCATTGTCGGAGATTTCAAGTTCAAGCCACCCGTCGACCCGTACAAGCCCGATCCGCACGTGCGTCGCCTTGCCATGCCGGATGGAGTTGGCAGTGGCCTCGGAAACAAGCTGCATGATTTCATGCAGCAGCGATTTCGGCAGCTCGATGTCCGGCGGATCAAGGGACATCTCGATCTGGCAATCCCACTGCTGCTGCAGAAGCTTGATCAGGCCCGGCAGCGTCTGGTTAAGTGGCGCATCGGCATATCGCTGCCCCTCGACATACCGTCTGATGCGCTGCTGCAGATGGAAGACAAGTGTGTTGACATCAACCACATTCGCCTTCGCTTCGTCCGGCACCGATTTGGCAATGAGCTTGAGCTTCAGACTTGCCGCGGTCAGATCCTGCAGGATGCTATCATGCAGGTCCCGGGCGAGGCGGGCACGCTCCTCCGACCGCGCCGCCTCGGTTGTTTGCTGCATCAGGGCCAGGCGCTCCAGCTCTGACCTGAACCTCATGGCAATGATTTCGGTCAGCGAAATGCATTCGTCGGACCGACAGGCCGGATCGATGACAAAGACCCGGCCGCGATATCGAACGCTGGAAAACATTGCCGAGCAGATATATCTGACGGGCCTGTGCGCCTCGCTTGCCAGCTCCGGTAGATCGCGCAGAATGGCCGCCAACTCCTTTGCGTTGACCGTGGCTGCTTCGCTGCGGCCAAAGTCGAGCAAATGCTCCGGATCGTGCTGGTCCCAGAATGCTGCCCCTTGGATGTCTATAAGCCGCAATTCCCTGTTCAGCCAATAGGCGACACAGCCAACGTCCTGCTCCTGATCCCGCCAAACGACAACCAGACGGGAGGCGCCCAAAACTCCAGCTGCGTGTTTGAATAATCCTCCGAGCCAGGACGCCCGATGGCCGGTAATGGCATCGAATGGCCAGTCGGCAAGCTGCGTCAGACGTTGACGATGGTGTTCGCGATAGGCCCCGAAATAACCAAGCATCACCGCCGCGACCATGAAATAGGTGGCACGCATAATGAACACGTTGAGCTCGGATTCGCCGTCTTCCAGATCGGGCAAGCCGACGATCACCAGAACGATTTGCATGGTGAGCGCGCCGAGTATCGCCCCCCTCAAGCCCCAGCGCATGGTCATCGCCAGCATGATAAACGGTAGAAAGGAAAAAAACGGGCTGGTGAGTTCGTTTGTTAAGAATGCAAGCCAGCCAAGCACTGCCGCATCAACCATGTGAACGATGAGGTGGATCGGACTGTCGAGCGGCATGCGCAAGGGAAACAGGGCCAGGAGCAGGGCAAAGAGCACGTACAGGCCAAGGGTTATCCGCGATTCATCCAGAAACGCCGCTGGCTGGGTGGGGTCAAGGTAGACAGCCAGGACGGCGAAGAGCGCTGTGACGAGGCGCCCGACACTGATCAACCATTCGGGATCGGCCGCCAGTAGAAAATTTCTGGATAATCCCCCGGCCGTTGTTGCCGGGCCGCTGCCTAAACCGGAGCGCTTCGCCTGGGCGACGGGGCCGGAAACAAGCCTTGCCATGCGAAACTCCTTCTCGAAGCACGTTAGCAGCCGCGGCCGGCAGGTTCTATTATATTAAGTAGCGCTAAATTCTCGTTGTTTCCGTGCCCGGAGTCAATGATGGGATGATTTGCGGTGCCTGATGCAACTCCCCGCGGCAGGCCATCGGACATGAACCGGCCGGCCTGCGCGCGCCATCAGAAAAGTAACAGTTCCCGGTCAGGGGTTGGATTTCGCCAGTGCTATCGCGTTATCTACGCTGCTCGTCGCGCCAGCGGCGAATTTCGTCAGCGGATGCCTTGCCGCCACGCGGACCATGGATCGTCACGGCCCGGGAGGCGGCAGCAACGGCGAAGTCCAGTGCTTCGTCGAAGCGCTGTCCCTTTGCCAGGCACCAGGTCAGCGTTCCACCGAAGGTATCGCCGGCGCCGGTGACATCGGCGACGTCGACGTGAAACCCGGCCGTGCGCAGGACCGTCTCTCCATTGCGGGCCTCGGCGCCCTGGGCGGCAAGCGTGCGCACCACCCAGCCGATCCCGTGATCCCGCATCCAGTCGCCGATACGCGCGATCTCGTCATGGCAAAAGGCGGCGCGGAACCCGACC
>NZ_JBFUBH010000031.1:0-38358 GCF_056405855.1 Pararhizobium sp. P1_E7
CGCACTGCCAGCGCACTGTCGGTGACCGCGCGGGTCGATGACGACGGCCGGATGCAGATCCGTCTGATCGCGATCGATGGCAAGCCGCTCTATGAAGAGCCGCTTTATTGATTGCGGAAGGCGGCATTTGGCGGGGCAAGTGACCGGAACACGACAAAATCCGCATTTTTCCCTTGATCCCCATTTTTCCTTTGATCCCTTGGAAACGGGTGATATAGAGACGCCGCGCTCGGGAACGCCCTGAACCCGGTGCAGACTTGTCTTCGGCAGCCTTGCCGGGGCCTTTCTGTGCCGATGCGAGCAGGCGCTGCGGTTTTCTGAACGCGGGTATGGTGAAATTGGTAGACACGCCAGATTTAGGTTCTGGTGCCGCAAGGCGTGGGAGTTCAAGTCTCTCTACCCGCACCAGAATAAAGGGACGTCCAGGGCTTGCCTTGGCGTCGATCGAGAGGACGGCGCCATTTTGCTTGCAAAACGGTGACTGATTTGCGTAAAGCCACTCCCGGCAAATGGATCGGCTCAAGTGCTCGTGTACAAGAACACCGACAGAGCCCTGTCAACGTGAAATGAAGGTTTGAACATGCAGGTTATCGAAACGCTCGCTGATGGGCTGAAGCGCGAACTCAAGGTCGTTATCCCGGCCAAGGACATGGAAGCTCGTATGAACGAGCGTCTCGCCGAGACCAAGGACAAGGTCCGTATCAACGGTTTCCGTCCGGGCAAGGTGCCTTTCGCCCATCTGAAGAAGATGTACGGCAAGTCGATCATGGCTGAGCTCGTCAACGAACTCGTTCGCGAAAAGCCGACCGAAATCCTGTCCGAGCGCGGCGAAAAGTCGGCGACCCAGCCGGAAATCGCGATGACCGAGAACGAAGCCGAAGCGGACAAGATCCTCAGCGCAGAGGCTGACTTTGAGTTCACGCTCGCTTACGAAGTCATCCCGGCGATCGAACTCAAGGATGTCAGCGGCATCAAGGTGACCCGCGAAGTCGTTGATATCGACGAAGCCGAAGTCACCGAGCAGATCCTCAAGATCGCCGAAAATGCCCGCACCTACGAAACCAAGAAGGGCAAGGCCGCCAACGGCGACCGCGTCACCATCGATTACCTCGGCAAGGTCGATGGCGAAGCCTTCGACGGCGGTAAGGACGAAGACGCTGAGCTGGTTCTCGGCTCCAACCGTTTCATCCCGGGCTTTGAAGAGCAGCTCGTCGGCCTGAAGGCTGGCGACGAAAAGGTCATCACCGTAACCTTCCCGGCTGAATACCCGGCTGCAAACCTTGCAGGCAAGGAAGCCACCTTCGACATCACCGTCAAGGACGTTGCTGCCGCTGCTGCCGTTGAAATCAACGACGACCTCGCCACCAAGCTCGGCCTCGAATCGGCTGACAAGCTGAAGGAAGTCGTTCGCGGCCAGATCGAAAGCCAGTACGGCTCGATGACCCGCCAGAAGGTCAAGCGTCAGATTCTCGACCAGCTGGACGAACTCTACCAGTTCGACACGCCGCAGCGCCTCGTTGACGCTGAATTCGACAACATCTGGCGCCAGATCAACACCGACCTGGAACAGGCCGGCAAGACCTTCGCCGACGAAGACACGACGGAAGAAGAAGCCCGCGGCGAATACCGCAAGCTGGCTGAACGCCGCGTCCGCCTCGGTCTCGTTCTCTCGGAAATCGGCGAAAAGGCCGGCGTCCAGGTAACCGACGAGGAAATGCAGCGTTCGCTGTTCGAACAGCTCCGCCAGTTCCCGGGCCAGGAAAAGCAGATCATTGACTACTTCCAGAAGACCCCGGGTGCCGCTGCCTCGCTGCGCGCACCGATCTTCGAAGAAAAGGTCGTTGATCATCTGCTGTCCGAAGTGAAGGTCACCGACAAGACCGTCAGCAAGGAAGAACTGCTGGCCGACGATGAGGAAGGCACTTCGGAAACGAAGAAGGCTGCTCCGAAGAAAAAGACTGCTGCCAAGGCTGACGCTGCGGAAGGCGAAGAAGCCGCCGCACCGAAGAAGAAGGCTCCGGCCAAGAAGAAGGCCGCTGACGACAGCGCCGAATAAATTTGTCCGTCGCTGCATGATTTTGGAAAGGCCGCCCTTCGGGGCGGCCTTTTTCGTTCGAAAGAACGATCGGAAAATCCAGCGGCTTTTCCTCAAGACAGCCGTGCAATAGCCGGAGAGCGGTACGACCATAGATTGACACCCGTCGCCGGACGGACGAAGGTGGGGGCAATTATTGTACAAGGCGATTGCGGGGGATATTCATGGCAGGTTGCGCCTATCGGTCATTGGTCACAGCGGCACTGGTCATCTCGGCGATTGCAACAAGCCGCGGGGCGGCGGCTCAGGACAGTGGTAAGCCAGCCGCGGCGCCAATTTCCGTGTCCGTAACAAGAGTCATCGAGAAGGATATCCGGCCATCGATCTCCTTTACCGGGCGCGTCGAGGCCGTGGATAAGGTCGAGTTGCGCGCGCGCGTCGACGGGTTTCTCGAGAAACGGCTTTTTACCGAAGGGCAGGATGTCAAGCAGGGTGACCTGCTCTTCGTCATGGAGAAGGGGCAATACGAAGCTGCTGTCGTCCAAGCCCAGGGCGCGATCGAATCGGCTGAAGCCATGCTGGCGCTGACAAACATCGAAGTGGAGCGGCAGACGATCCTCGTTTCCAAAAGTGCCGCCCCTCAGAACCAGCTTGATGTGGCCACGGCCAAGCAGAGTGAAGCCAAAGGCAGCCTTGCGCAGCTGAATGCGGCGCTCGACAAGGCCAAGCTCGACCTCGGCTATACCGAAATCCGCGCGCCGATTGCCGGACGCATCGGCCGTTCGGCTTATTCTGTTGGAAACTTCATCGGGCCATCGAGCGATGTCCTGGCGACGATCGTCAGCCAGGATCCGATCTATGTCAGCTTCTCGGTGTCACAGCGTGAAATTCTGGCTATCCGCGACAAGCTTAACGGCCAGGGGACGCTCGGCAGCACCGTCGATGCGGCGGTGGTTTACGTCGAGCTTGCCGATAGAAAGCGTTACGGCGAGCCCGGCAAAGTCAACTTTGTCGATGTGACCGTGGACCAGGGTACCGACACCGTGCCGGTTCGAGCGACATTTCCCAATCCGAGCCGGATCCTGATTGACGGTCAGCTCGTTACCGTGACCGTCGAAGGAGGGGCTGCGGAAAAATCGCTGGTCGTGCCGCAAGCAGCGATCCAGGTCGATCAGTCGGGACCGTTTGCGCTCGTCGTCGACAGCGAAAACAAGATCGAGGTCCGCCGCATCGAGCCCGGGCAGACGGCGGGCAGCGAGTTGTCCGTCCTCAAGGGCCTTGCCGCCGGGGACCGGATCGTGACCGAGGGCATACAGAAGGTGCGCCCCGGGCAAGTTGTCGAGCCGCTCGAAGCTAAGTCAGGATCCTGAGCCATGCTGTCTGGGATTTTCATCGATCGGCCGCGGCTTGCGGTTGTCATCTCGCTCGTCATCACCATTGCAGGTCTTGTGGCGCTGAGCGTCATACCGATTGCCCAGTTTCCGGACATCGTGCCGCCGCAGGTCTCGGTAACAGTCAGCTATCCCGGCGCGAGTGCTGAAATCGTTCAGCAATCCGTCGCTCAGCCGATTGAATCCCGTGTCGTCGGCGTCGACAACATGATCTACATGAAGTCGACCAGCGGCAACGACGGCAGCTATACGCTGACCGTCAGCTTCTCCGTCGGAACCGATCCCGATATCAATGCCGTCAACGTGCAGAACCGCGTCAACCTCGCCGAAGCACAATTGCCGGCGGAAGCGCGGGCGCAAGGGATCAGCGTCAAGAAAAAATCGTCGGCGCTGATGCAGGTGATTTCCTTGATCTCGAAGGACGGCAAGCAGGATCAGCTTTTCCTCTCGAATTATGCGACGATCAACATCATCGACGGCCTGAAGCGGATCACCGGCGTCGGCGACGTCTCGCTTTTGACCCCATCCGACTACAGCATGCGTGTCTGGGTGACGCCGGAGCGGCTGACCAGTTTCGGCATGACGCCGAACGATATTGTCGATGCGCTGAAGCGGCAGAACGTTCAGGCGGCAATCGGCCGTATCGGTGCCCAACCGGCGCTGCCGGACCAGCAGTTCCAGCTGACCATTCAGACGAAGGGGCGCCTGAGCACCGTCGAGGAGTTCGGAAGCATCGTGCTGCGGGCGCAGCCGGACGGTTCGTTTGTCCGCATCCGCGATGTCGCGCGCGTCGAGCTGACGTCGAAATCGGCCGAACAGATCGGCCGGCAGGATGGTACGCCGGCGGCCGTGCTTGGTATCTACCAGTCGCCCGGCGGCAACGCGATCGCCACGGCGGCGGCCATCGACCAGCTGCTCGAGAAGCTGAAGCCGTCGTTTCCGGATGGCGTCGATTACAAGGTGACCTACGATACGACGAAGTTCGTCGAGGAGAGCATCCACGAGGTCGTCAAGACCTTGATCGAGGCCTTCGTCCTCGTCGTGATCGTTGTCTACCTGTTCCTTGGAAGCGTGCGGGCAACGCTCATTCCGCTGATCGCGGTGCCGGTTTCACTGATCGGAACGTTCGCGGTGATGATGGCGTTCGGCTTTTCAGCCAATACAGTCTCACTGCTGGCGCTTGTCCTTGCCATCGGCATCGTCGTCGATGACGCCATCGTCGTGGTCGAGGCGGTCGAGGCGCAGCTGGAGAAGGATCCGAGCATCACGCCGGCTGAAGCCGCGCGGCTTGCTATGGGCGAGATCACGGCGCCGATCGTCGCCATCACGCTGGTCCTGCTTTCTGTGTTCATACCGGTGGCGTTCATTCCGGGCATTTCCGGCGAACTCTTCCGCCAGTTTGCCGTGGCGGTGTCCGTGTCCATGGTGATTTCCGCCATCAACGCGCTGTCGCTGTCGCCGGCCCTTTGCGCCGTGTTTCTGAAGGCGCAGCACGGTCCGAAGCGCGGCCCGATCCGCTATGTGCTGAAGGGGATCGACTATGCCCGCGATGGGTATGCTTCGCTGGTGCGCCGGTTTGTCCGCTTTGCAGTTCTGGGCCTGGTCCTGCTCGTTGGACTGGTTGCCGGTACCGGCTGGCTGATGAAATCGACACCGACGGGCTTCCTGCCGTCGGAGGATCAGGGCGCCATCTTCGGTGAAATCGTCCTGCCGGACGGCGCTTCGGTGAACCGCACCAACGCCGTTGCCAAGCGGGTCGAAGAGATGGTCCGCGCCACGGACGGCGTCGATGGTGTGATGTCGGTTGTCGGCTACAGTCTGCTCGACGGCCAGGTAAAGTCGAATTCCGGCTTGCTGGTGATCACGCTGAAGCCGTTTGCCGACCGCACGTCGGTGGAATTGTCCGTCAACAGTCTGATCGCCAAGATCAGTGCTGAACTCCAGGCCGTCAAGGACGCCAACATTATCGTCTACAACCTGCCGCCGATCATCGGTTTGGGTACAGGCAGCGGCTTCGAATACCAGCTTCTCAACCTCACCGGCGGTAGCGCCAGCGAGGTTGCCCAGGCGGCGCGCGGCCTGGTGTTTGCGGCCAACCAGGATCCGGCGCTGAGCCGGGTGTTCACCACCTATGCGGCCAACACGCCGCAGCTCTATCTCGATATCGACCGCGAGAAAGTCCAGACGCTCGGCATCGAGGTCTCGGATGTCTTCAATGTGCTGCAATCGGTGCTGGGCAGTGCCTATGCCAACGACTTCAACCTGTTTGGCCGGACCTGGCAGGTCACGGTGCAGGGCGAGGCGTCGGAGCGGTCAAAGATCGACGACATCTACCGGATCAATGTCCGCAACAACAAGGGCCAGATGGTACCGATCCGGGCGTTTGCGGAAGTGCGCCTGATCCTTGGGCCACAGCTGATCGTGCGCTACAACAACTACGTCAGTGCGACGATCAATGGCGGGCCGGCGGCGGGGCGCAGTTCAGGCGAAGCGATTGCCGCCATGGAAGCGGTGTCCGCCACGACACTGCCTGTCGGCTACAGTTATGAATGGACCGGAACGGCGCTGCAGGAAATCGAAGCGAGCGGCAAGACGACGATGATCCTGGGGCTTGCCGTGCTCTTCGCCTATCTGTTCCTTGTCGGGCTTTACGAGAGCTGGACGATCCCGATCGCGGTGCTTTTGTCGGTGTCGGCCGGTATCGCCGGCTCGATGCTGGGGCTGAAGATAGCTGGCCTCGACAACAACCTCTATGCCCAGATCGGCCTTGTGGTGCTGATCGCGCTGGCGGCGAAAAACGGCATTCTCATCGTCGAGTTCGCGATGGAACGCCGCAAGCATGGGCTGGGCATTTCCGAAGCGGCAGTCGAAGGCGCGCGCGAACGGTTCCGGGCCGTGATGATGACCAGCTTTGCCTTTATCGCCGGCCTAGTGCCGTTGGTYGTCGCTCAAGGGGCAGGCATGCTCAGCCGTCGCGGCGTCGGCACAGCTGTCTTCGGCGGTATGCTGGGCGCGGCGCTGGTCGGAATCTTCCTGATCCCGATGCTCTATGTGAACTTCCAGTGGCTGCGGGAAAAGGCAAAGACGATCGGGCGGAAGACGGACAGTCAGCCGGCGGAGTAAGCTGCGAAACCTGGCAGTAAAAGCTGCCCGGCCCGGTGTTTCTTCGCCGTGCAGGAGGAGGTTGCGGGTTTCTAATCGCAGCGCTCACGCATGAAAAGGCCCGCCGCGACAATGTCGGGACGGGCCTTGTCTGTTGGTGACAACGCAGACGATGATGAAGGCCCCGCCAGTCTGGGAATTTTCCGCAGAAGGCGACGTGTCGGCCGGTACGATCCGAAGCCGCCCTCAGATCTTTGGAGCGATCTCGCCCATCCGGTTGCCCGCATCAAGGCCGGCAATCTTGTAGGCTTCGGCCAGTGTCGGATAATTGAACGTGTTCTCGACGAAATATTCGACGGTGCCCTTCAGGTTCAGCACCGCCTGACCGATATGGACAAGCTCGGTTGCACCTTCGCCGACGATGTGGACGCCAAGCAGGCGCCGTGTCTTTAAGGAGAAGATCAGTTTCAAAAGTCCCGAATCAAGCCCCATGATATGGCCGCGCGAGGTCTCCCTGAAACGGGCAATACCGCATTCATAGGGAATGCCGCGCTCCTTGACCTCTTCCTCCGTCAGGCCGCAGGTCGAGATTTCCGGTACGGCATAGATGCCGTAGGGGAAGAATTTCGGCGGTTCCTTGGCGATGGCACCGACGGCGACACGGGCCGCGATGCGGCCCTGTTCCATCGAGGTGGAGGCAAGGCTCGGAAAGCCGACGACATCGCCTGCCGCATAGATGTTGGGAACGGATGTCTGGAAGGTCTCAGGGTTGACGCTGAGGCGGCCACGGCTGTCGGCTTCGAGACCGGCTGCGGCCAGGTTGAGGGCGTCTGTCGCGCCCATGCGGCCGGCGGCAAACAGCACCATCTCGCAGATGATAACGCGTCCGCTGTCGAGCTTTATCGAGCACTTGCCATCCGGCGTCCGCTCCACCTTGTCGGCTTTCTGCCCGAGGTGCAGCTTCATGTTGCGGTCACGCAGCTGATAGGTAAAGTCCTCGACGATTTCCTTGTCGATGAAATCGAGCATGGTGGCTTTCGGGTCGATCAGCGTCACCTGGGTATCCAGTGCGCTGAAAATCGTCGCATATTCGATGCCGATGACGCCCGCACCGATGACGGCCAGCGAGCGGGGCAGCTCTTCAATTTCAAGCAGTTCGTCGCTGTCGAGCACGGTCTTGCCATCGAAGGGAATATAGTCCGGGCGAAAGGGTTTCGTGCCGACGGCGAGCAGAATGCTGGTGGCGGAGACCTGGATGATTTCGCCGTCTTCCTTGACGACCTGCATGGTCTGCGCATCGACAAAGCTCGCCTTGCCGCGAATATGCTGGACGCGATTGCGGGCGAACTGATGTTCCAGCACCTCGACTTCGTGGTCGAGGGTAATCAGCAGGCGGCGGCGCAGATCCTCGGCGCTGATTTCTTCCTTGACGCGGTAAGCGCGGCCGTAAAAGCCGCGTTCGCGCCAGCCGGTCAGATTGAGCGCGGTCTCGCGCAGCGTCTTGGAGGGAATGGTGCCGGTATGAACCGAGACGCCGCCGACCCTTTTCCCCTGTTCGACCACAAGAACCTTCTTGCCCAGTTTGGCGGCCTGAATGGCAGCCCTGCGTCCTGCAGGGCCGCTGCCGACAACCACGAGATCATACTGGTTCATGACACGTTTCCGATGATGGAGGGAGAATCGTTGTGCATTGCGGTAAATGTCGCCTGCGATCGTCTATATCGTCAATCTTACAGTTTAATAAAGCCTTATGGGCTGCCTCGGGCTTGCGGATGCTTATTTTGCGAGAAGCGATTATAGTGGCCAGGCGTAGTCTGCTGCTTGCAGAAAGGGTATATTCGCAACGGTTTGTGAACCGGGCAGCACCGGCGTTCAGTTGACATATGTCTAACCGGCGGTGCTCGGTTTCTGCAATGGGAGAGATGCTATGACTTTGCAGGAAACCGGCGACAGACAGAAAAACAAGACCGCTCCATCCATGGGCAGCGACCAGACCGAGCCGCCGCCGGCAAAGCCCGGCAACCGCCCGGGCGTCGTGGCCGCAGCGGTCTACGAGCATGGCCAGCGCATCCTCGATATCGAAATCAAAGACGCACACAAATGGAAGGGCCGTGACAAGGCGGTGGTCTGGATCGGCCTGCATGAGCCGGATGAGGCGCTGTTGCGCGAAGTCCAGGCGGAATTCGCGCTGCATGAACTGGCTATCGAAGATGCCGGTCACGCCCATCAGCGCCCCAAGCTGGAAATCTACGGTGACGCCATGTTCGTCGTGGCACGCACGGCACATATGATGGGCGAGGAGATCGTTTTTGGTGAAACCCATCTGTTTGTCGGCCGCGGCTATGTCGTTTCGGTACGCCATGGACCGTCGACGTCCTACAATCTGGTGAGACAACGCTGCGAGGCTTCGCCTGCGGCCTTGGCGCACGGCGAAAACTATATTCTCTACTCCATCCTCGATTTCATCGTCGACAACTACATGCCCGTCGTCGAGGGCATCCATGCGGAGGTCGAGGAACTGGAGGAGAGGCTGCTGCGCGAGCGGCTGGACAAGAAGGACATCGAACGGCTTTACTTCCTGCGCCGCAGCCTGCTTCGCCTGCGCAACGCCGTCGTGCCCTTGGTCGACGTCTGCCGGCGGCACGAGCATCTCGATCTGCCGGGCATGGACGCGGCGCTGCATGCGCTGTTTCGTGACGTCACCGATCATGTGCGCCGAGTCCAGGAGGACATCGACACCTTGCGCGAGGTTCTCGCCTTCACTTTCGAGGCAAGCCTGATGATCGGCCAGTCCGAACAGACAGAGATTTCGCGCAAGCTCGCCTCCTGGGCGGCGATCCTTGYGGTGCCAACGGCGATTGCCGGCATCTACGGCATGAATTTCGACGACATGCCGGAACTGAAGTTCAAGTACGGTTATTTCGTCGTCCTGGCGCTGATCTTTTTCGTCTGCAGCATGCTCTACCGCATGTTCCGGCGGGCGAAATGGCTGTGAATCTACGCAGAAAATCAAAGCGCTGCAGGTGATCAGATGAGGCGCAGCCCCTTGAGGCTGGCATGACCGTCCTTGCCAATGATGATGTGATCGTGAACCGTGATTCCGAGCGGCTTTGCCGTGTCGACGATCATCTTGGTCATCTCTATATCGGCCCGGGAGGGGGTCGKATCGCCGGAAGGATGATTGTGGACGAGAACCAGCGCCGTCGCCGATAATTCGAGCGCGCGTTTGACCACTTCGCGCGGGTAGACCGGCGTGTGATCGACGGTGCCGGTCTGCTGCACTTCGTCGGCGATCAGGGCATTACGCTTGTCGAGGAAGAGAATGCGGAACTGCTCGCGGGTCTCATGCCCCATGGCAGCATGGCAATAGTCGATCACCGACGACCAGGAGGCAAGCACCTGCTTGCCCTTCAGTTCGCTCTTCAGCGTGCGGTGGGCCACCGTCGAAATGAGCTTCAGGTCGAAGGCCACGGCTTCACCGATACCCTTTACCTCCTGCAGCAATGCCGGAGAAGCGCCGAAGACGCCGGCAAGTGTGCCAAAGCGTTCGAGCAGGGCTTTGGCAATTGGTTTGGTATCGCGGCGCGGAATGAGACGGAACAGCAGGAGTTCCAGGATTTCATAATCGGCCAGCGCCGTGTCGCCATGATCCTTGTAGCGTGTTCGCAACCGGTCGCGATGGCCATGATAATGCGCATCGTCCTCTTGGGTCCCTGCGACACCAAGGCTGGAGCGCTTCTGCTGCTGTTCGGCGAAAAAGCCCCTTTCGTCAGCCGGTTGCGAATGATCGCCTTCGGAAGAAAAAGGGGGCTTTGCCATCGCGAACCCTATGCTGGCAGGCCCGGACGGTCGAGGCCGCCCGGTGACAGGGTGAAAATCTCGCAGCCGTCGGCGGTAACGCCGACGGCGTGTTCGTATTGCGCCGACAGCGACCGGTCGCGGGTGACCGCCGTCCAGCCATCGGCCAGCACCTTCACATGCGGCCGGCCGAGATTGATCATCGGCTCGATGGTGAAAATCATGCCCTCGCGCATTTCCGGACCTTCGTTTGCCCGGCCGTAGTGCAGGATGTTCGGCGCGTCATGAAACAGGCGGCCGACTCCGTGGCCGCAGAAATCGCGCACCACCGAACAGCGTTCGGCTTCGGCAAAGGTCTGGATGGCTTCGCCGATGGCGCCGGTACGGGCACCGGGCTTGACGGCGGCAATGCCGCGCATCAGGCATTCATGGGTAACTTCGAGCAGGCGCTCTGCCGCGCGCTTGATTTCGCCGACCGGGTACATCCGGCTGGAATCGCCGTGCCAGCCGTCAAGTATGTAGGTGACGTCGATATTGACGATATCGCCTTCACGCAGCGGCTTCTCGTTTGGAATGCCGTGACAGACGACGTGATTGATCGATGTGCAGGACGACTTGGTATAGCCGCGATAGTTCAAGGTTGCGGGCAGGGCGCCGTGGTCCATGCCGAAATCGAACACGAAACGATCGATTTCGTCGGTTGTCACGCCCGGTTTGACGCGGCCCGCCAGTTCATCGAGGCAGCGCGCGGTGAGCTGGCAGGCGCGCTTGATCCCGGCAAAATCCTCAGGCGTATAGAGGCGGATGACGCCGGTATTCTTGTAGGGCGCAGACGCAGCCTCGATATAGGTGACCATTGCAATACTTTCAGTTGTCTTTCACGAATGTCATAGATCAGCACAGGCGGGTTCGTCCATCGGGATCAGACCGTCGGGCGCAATTTGCTGCGGCGAGACCCGGCATTTGACGGCGAACGCCTCAACCCCGCGCCTCAGGGCCCGGCGAAATGCCTTCGCATAAAGCGGGTCGAGGTCGTCGCATATCCTGAACATGGCGCAGTCGTCCCGCTGGATCAGGTAGATCATGATGCCGCGATGGCCTGCCTCGACCATGTCGCCGAGTTCCTCCAGATGTTTGGCTCCGCGCGCGGTCGGGCTATCGGGAAATTCGGCAAGGCCTGGCGTGCGGCTGAAATGAACGTTCTTGACCTCGACATAGGCGCGGCCGCGCTCCGGGTCGCTGAGCAGCAAATCTATGCGGGAATTGCGGCCGTATTTCTGTTCGCGCTGCAGGGTCGAATAGAAATGAAGGTCGCCGACCTGTCCGGCCTTGATGGCTTCCTCCGCCAGCCGGTTGGGCAGGCCGGTGTTGATACCGACGACAGTTCCGCCGACTTCGACCATTTCAAACATATGCTGATATTTGCGCGTTGGACTGTCATGCTGAGAAAGCCAGATGCGCGAGCCTGGCGTCGTCAGCCCGCGCATCGATCCGGTGTTGGGGCATGAGCCTGTGACCGCGCGCCCATCCTCAAGCACGGCATCGAAGAGAAAGCGTTTATATCGTTGTATCAGGACGGCGGGCACCAGCGGCCTGTCGAATTGCATGGGGAACCCGTCATTTGATCAGGCGCGGGCGCGGACATAGGAGCCCGGCGCTTCTTCGAGAGAGTTGAGGTTTCCGCCCGTCTTTCGCGCCGGTACCCGCTCGCTATCGAGCGTTTCGATCCAGGCCTGCCAGTGCGGCCACCAGGAGCCGGACGTCTCTTTTGCCGTCTTCACCCAGTCCTCGAAATCGCCCGTGGCGGGACCGCCGGTCCAGAACTGGTATTTGCTCTTGTCCGGCGGGTTGACGACACCGGCAATATGGCCGGAGCCGGACATGACATAGGTGACGTCGCCGCCGAAGAACTGACTGCCGACGAAGACGGATTTTGCCGGCGCGATATGATCTTCCTTGGTGGAGAGATTGTAGATCGGGATTTTGACGTCACCGAGCGAGATCTTCTTGCCGGCCAGCACCATTTCACCCTTGGTCAGGTTGTTCTGGAGATAGCAGTTGCGCAGGTAGAAGGAATGGTTGGCCGCAGGCATCCGGGTCGAATCGGAATTCCAGTAGAGCAGGTCGAAGGCCGAGGGTTCCTGACCCTTCAGGTAGTTGTTGACGAAATAGGGCCAGATGAGATCGGAGGCGCGCAGCATGTTGAAAGCCATCGCCATCTTCGAGCCGTCGAGATAGCCGGTCTCCTTCATCCGCTCTTCCATCTGGGCGATCTGTTCCTCATCGGCAAAAACCTTGAGGTCGCCGGCATGGGTGAAATCGACCTGCGTGGTGAACAGGGTGGCAGAACGAATGCGCGTGTCACCTTCCTGCGCTTGCAGGGCAAGGGCGGCGGCGAGCAGGGTGCCGCCGACACAATAGCCGATCGCATTCACCTCTTCTTCGTCTGTCGCCTGGCGGATGGTGTCGAGTGCAAACCCGATGCCCTCGCGGGCATAGGATTCCCAATCCTTTTTGGCGTGACGCTCGTCAGGATTGACCCAGGAGATGACGAAGACGGTGTGGCCCTGATCCACCGCCCACTTGATGAAGGACTTTTGCGGGTTGAGGTCCAGCACATAGAATTTGTTGATCCAGGGCGGGCAGATCAAAAGCGGGCGCTTCAGCACCGTGTCGGTGGACGCATCATATTGCAGAACCTGGCAGACATCGCTCTGGGCAATCACCTTGCCGGGCGTGATCGCGATGTTCTCGCCGACCGCAAATTTGCTGACATCCGTCTGGCGCAGCTTCAGATCGCCCTTGCCGGCAACAATATCCTCGGCCAGCATCTGCATGCCTTTGACCAGGTTGGCGCCGCTGGAGGCGACCGTTTCGCGATAGAGCTGCGGGTTGGTGGTGACGAAATTGGCGGGCGACAGCGCGCWGGAAATCTGCCGGACGTAGAAGGCAGCCTTGTGTTTGGTGTGATCGTCGAGACCTTCGGCGTCGCGCACCATCCGGTCCGCCCAGTTGGACGTGATGAAATAGGCCTGCCGCAGGAAATCGAAGAACGGATTGGCGACCCAGTCTGCGTCGGAAAACCGTTTGTCGTTGCGCGGCACCTCGTCGGGATCGCTGACCGTCTCGCCGCCCATCTTCTGTAGCGTGCGTGTCCACATCGAGAAGAAACTGCCCATCAGGTGAGTCTGGGCTTCGAGCGTCCGCCTCGGATCGGAGAGCCAGTATTCGGAAACCTTGGAGAGGGTCTTGACCATGTCGACCATCGGGTCGGCCAGCATGTCGGTTTTCTCGCCGCTTTCGCGGGGGGCAAGCCAAGCGGATGCGGCCTTGCCGAGCTGCTCGACCGTGCGGGCGAGATTGATCGTAAAGGCTTCCGGGTCCTTGACGATGTAGGGTTCGACGGATTTCGGGTCGAAACCGGGAAAACCATCCGCGCTGGCGCCGGTCTGGCCCTCGGCCTTCCTGTCTTCTGCCACCCAGTTTCCTCCACAGATGTTTGTTTGTTTTGTCTTTTTACATTCTGCCTTAAAATGATTACAAGTGCCAGCGCATGTTGGACTCGGACACATTGGTTGTCAGGCGGTTTCGGCCGGAGATTCAACGAAAGGGGCCGGGCAGGGGCGAGATGACGAATTCGGGAAAAGCAGTGATGACGCGGATGGGTACGGCCTTTGGACTGGCAGGTTTGGTGCTTGCTCTTGCCGCTTGCAGTTCGACTGCAGTCGAAGAACAACCATCCATCTACTCGGCCACGATGGCCAAGCCCATTCCCTCGGATGTCTATCCGGTCATCGAAGGCAAATTGCCGGCTGCCAGTGCCCAGATGAGCAATGAAGAGGCTGCAAGCCAGTCGGCGCGGCTGACGGCGCTTGGTGCCGCGCGCTCGTCGGGAAAAATCTCCGAAGCGGAATATCAGCGCCGCCTCAAGGAGCTTGAAGAGCTGGCCGCCAATCACGGTGCCGATACGCTGAAGCAGATACAGAAATAGCGCTTGCGTTTCGGCTGATTTGGACGCAAAGCGTTTCATGGCCGCGTGGGCCTGATTGCACCGCGCGCGTCTCCTTGCACGCATGAAACCAGCATGGGGACGGCGCAAGACGAGGTTTAGAGATGGAAGAGTTTCACAAAGTCCGGCGTCTGCCGCCTTACGTTTTCGAACAGGTCAACCGTTTGAAAGCCAGCGCGCGAGCGGGTGGAGCTGACATCATCGACCTCGGCATGGGCAATCCGGACCTTCCGACGCCGCAATCCGTGGTCGACAAGCTGTGCGAGGTCGTTCAGGATCCGCGCACCCACCGCTATTCGTCCTCCAAGGGCATTCCTGGGCTTCGCCGTGCGCAGGCCGCCTATTATGCCCGCCGGTTCGGTGTCAAGCTTAACCCCGATACACAGGTCGTGGCGACCCTCGGCTCCAAGGAAGGCTTCGCCAATATGGCACAGGCGATCACCGCGCCCGGCGATGTGATCCTGTGCCCGAACCCCACCTATCCGATCCATGCCTTCGGCTTCCTGATGACCGGTGGCGTCATCCGCTCGATTTCGGTCGAGCCGGACGATACGTTCTTCCCGCCGCTTGAGCGGGCGATCCGCCATTCGATCCCCAAGCCCATAGCGCTGGTCATCAACTATCCGTCCAACCCGACGGCACATGTGGCAACGCTCGATTTCTACAAGGAAGTCGTCGCCTTCGCCAAGAAGCACGACATCGTCATCCTGTCGGATCTTGCCTATTCGGAAATCTATTTCGACGACGTTCCACCGCCGTCCGTGCTGGAGGTTCCCGGCGCCATGGACAACACGGTCGAATTTACCTCGATGTCGAAGACGTTCTCGATGCCGGGCTGGCGCATGGGCTTTGCCGTCGGCAACGAACGCCTGATCGCCGCATTGACGCGCGTCAAGTCCTACCTTGATTACGGTGCCTTCACGCCGATCCAGGTGGCCGCCACCCATGCGCTGAACGGCGACGGCTCGGATATCGCCGAAGTGCGCAATATCTACAAGCGCCGCCGCGACGTGTTGGTCGAGAGCTTCGCCAAGGCCGGATGGGACGTGCCGCCGCCGGCTGCCACCATGTTCGCCTGGGCAAAGATTCCGGAAAAGTTCCGTCATCTCGGTTCGCTGGAGTTCTCCAAGCTACTGGTCGAAAAGGCCGATATTGCGGTGGCACCCGGCATCGGTTTCGGCGAGCAGGGCGATGACTATATCCGCATCGCGCTGGTCGAGAACGAACACCGGATTCGTCAGGCCGCCCGTAGCCTCAAGAAGTTTCTCTCGACGGCGGACGATACGTTGCACAACGTCATCTCGCTGAACGCTCATCGCTGAGGCGCCGGTTTTCCGGCATCCCTCAAAATCAGCTCCGCCGCTTCAGGCGGAGCGCCCTCGATATGTTAGGAATAGTGTATGGCAGATGCCCTTAAAATCGGCATTGCGGGCTTGGGAACTGTTGGTGCTTCGCTCGTGCGTATTCTCCAGGAACGCCATGAGGCGCTGGCGACGACATGCGGCCGGGCCATCGAAATCACCGCCGTCACGGCGCGCGACAGGAACCGTGATCGCGGCGTCGATCTTTCCGCGATTGATTGGCATGCCGATGCGCTTTCGTTGGCCAAGAGTGCCGATATCGACGTCTTCGTCGAGCTGATGGGCGGTGCCGGCGAGCCGGCTTTGTCTGCCGTCAAGGCGGCTTTGTCGCGCGGCGTGCACGTGATTACCGCCAACAAGGCGCTGCTGGCCGCCCACGGCATCGAGCTTGCCGGCCTGGCCGAAGAGCACGGTGCGCTGCTGAACTATGAAGCTGCCGTCGCCGGTGGCATCCCGGTGATCAAGGCACTGAGGGAATCGCTGACGGGCAACACGATTTCGCGCGTCTACGGCATCATGAACGGCACCTGCAACTACATCCTGACCAAGATGGAGAAAGAAGGCCTGTCGTTTGAAGCCTGCCTCAAGGAAGCGCAGCGCCTCGGCTATGCCGAAGCCGATCCTGCCTTCGACATCGACGGCAACGACACGGCCCACAAGCTGTCGATCCTCACCAGCCTTGCCTTCGGAACGGCGATCGCCGCCGATGACATCTATCTGGAAGGCATCACCAATATCTCGATCGACGATATCCATGCAGCCGCCGATCTCGGCTACCGCATCAAGCTGCTGGGCGTTGCCCAGCGCACGGACAGCGGTATCGAGCAGCGCGTGCACCCGACGATGGTGCCGCTCGATTCGGTGATCGCGCAGGTCGATGGCGTGACCAATGCCGTAGCGATCGAATCCGACATTCTCGGCGAGTTGCTGATGGTCGGCCCCGGTGCCGGCGGTAACGCGACGGCATCCGCAGTCCTCGGCGACATCGCCGACATTGCCAAGAGCCGCCCGGGCGCGCAGCACGTGCCGGCCTTCGGCCGCCCGGTCACTGCGCTGTTGCCCTACAGGCAGGCGCAGATCCAGAGCCATGAGGGCGGATATTTCATTCGGTTGAAGGTGGTCGACCGGGCCGGTGTCTTCGCGAAAATTGCCACGCACATGGCGGAAAACTACATCTCGCTGGAATCCATCGTCCAGCATTCGAAACATCCGGTTGAGACCGGGGAACCGCAGACGATCATTCTCGTCACCCATGCGACAACCGAGGATTCGGTTCGCAAGGCCGTTGCCTCGATCAAGGGCGAGGGCTATCTCGTCGGCGAACCGCAGGTTATCCGTATCGAGCGGCCGAAGGCGGCCTGATCCGAAATTGCAGATGCATTTTTGCGGCCCCATCCGGTTTGTATCCGGGTGGGGCCGCTTTCGTTGCGGTTTGCGCATGATGCAAAACCCGGGTACGAACGGTCAAAAGTCATGGGTGTACGATGAGTGATGTGCCAGATCCCGTCCAGCGGGCGTTCCTCAATGTCGAGCGTTCGGTAACCGGTCAGCGCTGGGTGTCGCGGCTGGATCAGGCCGGGCAGAACCGCGCGCTGGCCATCAGCCAGGTCCATGGCTTTTCCGATCTGATCGCCCGCGTGCTGGCGGGCCGGGGCGTGACGATGGACGATGCGGTGGCATTCCTCGATCCGACCATCCGCTCGCTGATGCCGGACCCCGATACGCTGACCGATTGCAGCAAGGCTGCCGCCCGCATCGTCGCGGCGATCAAGGCGGGCGAAAAGGTTGCCATCTTCGGCGACTACGATGTCGATGGGGCAGCGTCTTCGGCTCTGCTGTTCCGGTTCCTGCGCCATTTCGGCGTGGATGCGGAAATCTACATTCCCGATCGGATTTTCGAGGGGTACGGCCCCAATCCAGCGGCGATCAATCAGCTGATCGACAATGGCGCCCGATTGATCGTCACAGTCGACTGCGGCTCGACCAGCCACGAATCGCTTGCCGCGGCGCAAGCACGCGGCATCGATGTCGTTGTCATCGATCACCATCAGGTCGGCGCGGAATTGCCGCCATGCGTGGCGCTGGTCAATCCGAACCGGGAGGACGATCTGTCGGGGCAGGGGCATCTGTGCGCCGCCGGTGTCGTCTTCCTTGTGCTGGTCAATGCCGTGCGCCAGTTGCGCGAAGGCGGCGACAAGCGCGTCGCCTCGTTTGATCTGCTCGCACTGCTGGATCTCGTGGCGCTGGCAACCGTCTGCGACGTGGTGCCGCTGAAGGGCCTGAACAGGGCCTATGTGGTCAAGGGGCTGGTTGCCGCGCGGCATATGCAGAACCCGGGCCTTTCGGCGCTGTTTCGCAAGGCCGGTCTCGGTGGACCTGTCACGCCCTATCATTTCGGCTTCCTGATCGGCCCGCGAATCAATGCCGGCGGGCGAATCGGCGATGCCGCACTCGGTAGCCGTTTGCTTACGCTGGAAGACGAAGGCGCAGCCGAGGAGATCGCCGCAAAACTCGATGAACTCAACCGCGAACGGCAGGTGATGGAGGTGGCGATGCTGGCCGAGGCTGAGGCCGAAGCGCTGGCGGAGTATGGCACCGGCGAATCGGCCTCGATCATCGTTACGGCGCGCGAGAACTGGCATCCGGGCATTGTCGGCCTCTTGGCCGCGCGCCTGAAGGAAAAATTTCGCCGCCCGGCCTTCGCGATCTCGTTCGATGGCAATGGCAAGGGAACGGGCTCCGGCCGCTCGATCAGCGGATTCGATATCGGCAAGATCGTTCGCGCGGCGGTCGACAGCGGCCTGCTGGTCAAGGGCGGCGGTCACGCGATGGCGGCGGGGCTTACGGTCGAGCGCGCCAATCTCGGCAAGCTGCGGCATTTCTTCGACGAAAAGGCGCAGAATACCGTCAGGGACCTCGTTTCGGCCGAAACGCTGAAGATCGACGGCGCCCTGGGTGCCGCCGGCGCCAATCTGGCGTTGATCGATCAGCTGGAGCAGGCTGGCCCATATGGGGCAGGGCATCCGCAGCCGATCTTTGCACTGCCCGCGCACCGCCTTCGCGATTCGCGCCAGGTCGGCGCCAATCACGTGAAGGTGACGCTGGAGGGCCAGGACGGCTCGCGGATAGACGGCATCGCATTCCGCGCACTTGAGACGCCGCTTGGTGATTTGCTGCTCTCGGAGCGTGGAACGTCGCTGCACGTCGCCGCATCGATATCGGCCGATCTCTGGCAGGGAACGCGCCGCGTCCAGTTGCGCGTGATCGATGCCGCAAAGGCATTTTGAGCGGCCGTTACCGGCGGCTTGTATCTGTGCTTCACTATGGGGAAATCAGAGAACCATGGTACGCCCTAGGGGAGTCGAACCCCTCTTCCCAGAATGAAAATCTGGTGTCCTAACCGATAGACGAAGGGCGCATCAGTGGTGTGGGCGTCTTATAGTCAGACATGTTGAATGCTGCAAGCGCTAAATCGCATTTTTTCAAGGATTTTTCGCAGTAAAAACAGCAGCAAAACAAGGGGAGTTTATGTGAAGCGAAAACACTCGCCGCGCCGTATTTTCACGGGCGGTTGGTCGATATTCTCGATCAAGGGGAGGTTCACAATGGTACGCCCTAGGGGAGTCGAACCCCTCTTCCCAGAATGAAAATCTGGTGTCCTAACCGATAGACGAAGGGCGCAGCCGTTGTGTGGGCGTCTTATAGTCAGGGCTTTTGAATACCGCAAGCGGCAAATTTCATTTTCCTGTAAAAAAGTCCTGATAAAGCGCCGTTCCCTGTTTTAATGCGAATTGGCCAATTAAAACAGCTGGTTGCCTTCAGGCCTTGCGACGGCGGCAGCGCCAATTCCAGTCACGGGCTTCGCCCGTATCGATATGGACGGATTCTGTGTGGCAATAGGTTCCGACGCCACCGCGCCCTGGAATGGTGCGCAGATATTCGGCAAGATCCCATTTGCTGACACCGGGAACCTGGATGTCGGCGGCCTGGCAGGTGGTGTGAAGCGAGTGCTTTCGTCCGCCGGCGCGCGCATTGTGCTGCAAATCCCGCAAGCCGGACGTCACCATGATTTTTTGGCCGTAATGGGTCTCCACGACCTTGAGGACCTGCAGCAGTTCAGGTTGGAAACAGCCCGTTTCGACCTTTTCGGTCTGCAGCCAGAGCCCGTTCGGTGCAAGGCGCGCCAGACCGGACAATGACGCCATTTCAACCGGGGCGCTATCGTCGTCGTGTTCCTCTTGCACATCATCGACGGTGGCAAACATCGATGTGGTGCGCACGCCGGGAAGGTCGGTGAACCCGAGCGCGGCTATCTGCTGCTGTTTCAGGTTGCTGGCGGCAAGCGTCTTTCTTGCAGGCGTCTTGGCAAAGCGATCAGAGTCGAACTGGCTGCGGTTCTTGCGTTTGGCAGCAAACAGGCCGGCAAGCGTCAGGGGTTTTTCTGCCTGATCCGGTTTGTCCCCGCCGTTCTCTGCGCTTCCCGAATCGGGAAGCATTGCCGTGGCGCCGCTGATGGCTTCCGCGGACGCGGTTTGGGCCGTCGCTGCGGGCTGCTCCATGTTACCGCCGCGCATGGCGTCGCCGCTTGAGGGGATTGGCACGGCAACAGGAAGCGGCATGCCGTCCGGACCGATCTCAGCGCTTGCCACCTGTTGTGTGACAGCAGCGGCGCCATCGGCATTGCTCGCACCTTCAAGCGGCAGGGGAGTCTGGTTTGCCGCGGGCTGGCCGCTGTTGAAAAGACTGTTTGTGGCTGGATTGACGCCGGTGGCTTGCCCGGCCGCAAGCGGCGCATTGCCTGCGGCTGTTGCGGCATTCTGGTCCGGCGCCGCATTCGGCGTCTGGACGGCAAAGATGCTGTTTGCGGTTGCGTTGAGGCCGGTGCTCTGCATCGTCAGCGACGACGGCTGGCCGTTGTTTGGCGCAGGCATCATCGCGTTTGCCTGGGCTCCAGGCTGTTGTTGCCCATTGGCGCCAACGGCAGAAACCTGCTGATCCTCATAGGTACCGGGTGCCGCTTGCGCCGCGTCGGCGGAGGCGATTTCCGGCACCACCTCGTCCACCGCGGATGCAGCGTCCGCCGTTTCTGTCGCCGCGGTGACGCAACCCGACAGCATCATCGCCGAAACGCTCAGCGCAAGCGCGCAGCCAAGGCCACGAATCGTCGCCGCTTTCTGCAGGATATGGCGCAACGTTGGATCCCCACTCAATGCGGGCCGGGCGACACTTGCCGTCATGGCCTTTCATCAGGACGTCACAAACCGCACGATTAAGCGCGTTCCTTTTTAAGGACCGCCACGCCTCTTCCATGCGGTTTGACCGGTTCAACCGGGAAAGGGTGTATTCAGCCTGACGCGGCGCACACCCTGATCCCTTTAACGTTTCGTTCAGACACTAAAGAACGCACCGTTGATTGTAAACCTGCACTGACGCAATCTACATCTGGATCCCGGCCGCCAATGGCGCCGGAAAGATGCACCAGATATCCCCCGGCCACATTGTGCGGAGCTTACCAGGCGCCGGTATTGCCCATCGAGGCCCAGGGTTCCTGCGATGGCAGGTCCTCGCCCTTTTGCAGGATTTCGATCGAAATGCCGTCCGGCGAGCGGACGAAGGCCATATGGCCGTCGCGCGGCGGCCGGTTGATGGTAACCCCATTGTCCATCAGGTGCTGGCAGGTCGCATAGATGTCATCGACTTCATATGCGAGGTGACCAAAATTGCGGCCTCCTGTATAATCCTCCGTGTCCCAGTTGTAAGTGAGTTCCAGGCACGGCGACAATGCGCTTCTGGCATGATCGAGATCACCGGGGGCGGCGAGGAAAACCAGGGTAAAGCGGCCTTTTTCATTCTCGTAGCGGCGGATTTCCACAAGGCCGAACAAAGTGCCCCAGAAGTGAAGCGAGGCGTCCAGATCTTTGACGCGAACCATCGTGTGCAGATAACGCATTGGAATATCCCTATTTTGCTGAAGATGGGGTATATTTAGCCGACAACCAGCCAGAGGCAAGGCTCAAGGGCTAGTGTCAGGTAACGGCAAATTTCATCCGGGGGCTTGCACATCTGCGGCGGGACGATGTTATTCTGATCATCAAGAATCAGTTAACCGTAATGATGTGATGCGTAATCGAGGGGCTGGGCAGGCAATGGCGGACAGGATTTCAGCGAAGGGCGTCACGCCGGATGGCGATTTTGCCAATGACGCGCTTGATCTGGTAGAAATCACCGGCGTCATCAAATGGTTCGACGTTGCCAAGGGGTTCGGTTTCATCATTCCCGACAACGGCATGCAGGATGTGCTGGTTCACGTCACCTGCCTGCGCCGCGACGGCTACCAGACCGTGCTTGAAGGTGCCCGCGTGGTTGCGCTCATTCAAAGACGCGACCGCGGCTATCAGGCTTTCCGCATTCTCTCCATGGATCAATCGACGGCGATCCATCCGTCGCAGCTGCCGCCGGTCAAGACCCATGTTCAGGTAACGGCGACCAGCGGGCTCGAGCGATGCCTGGTCAAGTGGTTCAACCGCACCAAGGGCTTTGGCTTCCTGACGCGCGGCGACGGTACCGAGGATATTTTCATCCATATGGAAACTCTACGTCGTTTCGGGCTTACCGAGCTGCGCCCGGGGCAGACCGTTCTGGTGCGCTTCGGCGATGGAGACAAGGGCCTTATGGCGGCCGAGATCCATCCTGACGTGCCGGCTCCCTTGGGCCGGGCACACTGATGAGCGCAGATCTTCAGCGCCTCGCCGGAAGCGCCCTTGTGGCGCTTTTTTTATGGCTTGCACCCTTTTGCGCCGCCGCTGCCGGCATCACCTTCGAAACGGCGCCTTTGCAGATCATCTCGACCAACGGCAAGGTGCACAAATTTACCGCAGAGCTGGCTGTGGACAGCGATCAGCGTTCGCAAGGCCTGATGAACCGCCGCCACATGCCGCGTGATCGTGGCATGCTGTTTGATTTCGGTGAGACGCGTCAGGTGATGATGTGGATGAAGAACACCTATCTTCCGCTCGATATGCTGTTCATCGCCCGGGATGGCAAGATCGAGACGATTCGTGAAAATGCCGTTCCGCTGTCTGAAGCCATTATCGCTTCGCGCGTTCCGGTCGCTTTCGTTCTCGAACTGAACGGCGGAACCGTCAATCGCCTCGGCATCGCGCCCGGAGATGTTGTCGATAGCCCGCGCATCTCCGGTTCGAAGCCTTAAACTGCCCGGTCAACTCCTTTCGGCGCGTCTGTGGAATTGTGCAATTTAGATGTTGCAGGGGCAGGGGGAAGCGTGTATCTCCCCGCCATCGACGGGTCACGGAGTGTAGCGCAGCCTGGTAGCGCATCTGGTTTGGGACCAGAGGGTCGGGAGTTCGAATCTCTCCACTCCGACCATCGATTTTCCCCTTTTATCGCACCACGGCATAATTCCTTAGATAGGAATCTAAGTGCAACAGCGGCCTTTGCGCGTCATGAACGACGCGCCGCGCTGTAGGCGGTTAAAATTGGCGGATATATCGCTGGAAAGTCATTTCGTTTTAATCCGTTCTGCGCTATTGCAATGCGCAACGACCGGCAGCCAATGCGCCGGCAGCATTAAACCATGGTGGAGCCGCTCAAGATATGTCCGCGAAAATCTATCGACCCGCAAAAACCGCGATGCAGTCTGGCAAGGCCAAGACGAATTTATGGGTTCTTGAGTTCGATCAGGAAACGCCGCGCACCATCGACCCGATCATGGGCTATACGAGCTCTGCCGACACGCGCCAGCAGGTCAAGCTGACATTCGAGACTGCTGAACAGGCTGTGGCCTATGCCGAGCGCAACGGCATCGAATACCGGGTCATCGCGCCCAAGGAATCAACCCGCAAGAGCGTGTCCTACAGCGATAATTTCCGGTTTAGCCGCACCCAGCCCTGGACGCATTGATCCAGGCTGTGCACTGATCCAGGATCGGCTCGTTCAACGAGGAGAAATCTCCTCCAAGCGGCCCCTTAGCTCAGCTGGATAGAGCACCTGCCTTCTAAGCAGGTTGTCGCAGGTTCGAGCCCTGCAGGGGTCGCCAATCATCTGCCTAACTATTTGATTTCGTGTAAGCTGCGACCGCTCGGGGGTTCGGGTGCGACCGGCATCTTGTTCGCGAGGCGTTCCGAAGCGCCATGGGCTAGCCATCGACAGTCGCGCCCATCGACACATCGCCATTAATCCATGCGCCGTTGGGCCTTCATTGGCGGCTACCGTCGCCCCGGCCTTCCTGAGGCCATGAGCGCGACACGCGTTGGAAGCCCAGCTTCCACGCACCGATCCCTAAACCCGTTCCCGAACGAAGCCCGCGACGTAAATGGCTTCCTCGTCGATGCGGACAGGCATGTTTCCGGCCACGCAAATTCCCTGTCCGGTGATTGCCGCCCGTTGCTGCGGCGCGATTTTCTTCGGCGGCCTGATCCTGCCGGGCCGCCGGTGCTTTTTGCCGTCGGCAAGCTTCAAGGCGCGATGAAGTCAAAGCCGGTCGCCCCGGAACGGGAGCCGGTGACGGCAGAAGACGGCGCCGGGCCATGAAACGCGTTCTTAAAAAAAAACGGGCCGAAGGCATCTCTGCCGTTCGACCCGTCCGGTAAAGTCGGTAGGGGGAATTTCCAGACATCCGCAGGCAAAAGCGGCTGCGAACGGGAGGTCTTACACAGGCATCATGCCTGAGTGATGCTAATCCATTTGACATAAAGCGCAGAAAATTTGACATTTGTGGGATGTTGTCACCTGAGAGTTCCGATCGCGATGTGAAGGTTGTGATCGTTGTCCTGCCCGAATCATCGATCATGTCGCTCGCCTCGGTGCTGGATCCGATGCGTGCCGCCAACCGGGTGGCCGGCAAAACTCTGTTCGAGTGGAAAATCCTGTCGCCCGACGGCGAACCGGTTCTTCTCACCTGCGGTGTCTCGATCGCGGTGGATGGGGCGTTTTCGGCGCGGGCGCAGGGCGATTGCCTGCTGGTGATCGGCGGTTTCAATCTGGACCGCCATGCGCAGACACCGTTCATTGCCAGCCTGCAAGCCTGCGCCCGGCATTTTTCCGTCGTCGCCGGCATCGAATCCGGATGCTGGCTATTGGCACGCTGCGGCCTCGTCAACGGGCGCGCAGCGACGGCGCATTGGGAGGAGCTGGAGGATTTCGCGTTGGCTTTTCCCGACGTTTCCGTCAGGGCCGACCGGTTCGTCACCGACGGAAAATTCTGGACGTCCGGCGGTGCATCGCCGACCTTCGATATGATGCTGCATATGATCCGCCAGCGTTTCGGTTCGACTGTTGCCCTCGATGTGGCGAGCATTTTTGTCTATGACGAGACCCATGCTTCGACGGATGCGCAGCCGCTGGTGTCGCTTGGCCGCATGGAGGCGCTCGATCCGGAGCTTGCCCGTGCGATCCGGTTGATGGAACGGACGCTCGACCGGCCATTGTCGATCGCAGCTCTTGCGCTTCGTGCCGGGCAGTCGCAGCGCAAGCTCGAAATGCGGTTTGCCCGGGCGCTCGGCATCAGTCCGGGCAACTACTATCTGCGGCTGCGGCTGCAGACCGCGCAGCGGCTGGTCAGCGATACCCAACTAAGCATCCGCGAGGTCGCCCTTCGCTGCGGTTTTGACAGCCTGTCGTCCTTCTCGCGCGCCTTCAAGCGTCAATATGGCGCCAGTCCCATGAAACTGCGTCAGGGGCGTCACTGACAGGATTGCGGGCCACGGCCTTCCTCATCACAGCCTTTTGCGGCCGCCTGAGCCGGCGCCAATTTTGGGGGATTGGGCGAGCAGAAAGACGCCTCTCCTTATTCCCTCTTGCCGCAAACCCGCCACAGCCATATTTCTCGCTTGAATGGAGAAAGCAATGACAATGAAAACCGTTATACTCGCGGCCGCAATCGGCCTTTCAAGCCTGACGCTTACTGGCTGCGAAAGCGTTTCCTACGACGACGGTGGCTACAATTCGCGCCCGCGCGATTACTCTGATCGCTACGACCGTGAGGAACGCTGGCGCGACCGGAGTGACGAGGACGCCCGCGCTGACTGGCGCGATAGAGACCGCCCAAGGGACCGTGATCGCCGCTGCTACAACGATCCGCGCTGCGAGGTGCCGGAATACAACCCGGAACGGCCCGGCTATTACCGGCGCGGCGAACAAGCCTATTGAAATCAGAACCGTTCCGGCCGGATGCTTCCGGTCGACACATCAACAGCGTCGCCTCGCGGTGACGTTGTTTTGCTTTCAAGAGAGCAGCTTCGTCAGCGTGCGACTTTTCCGATAGGCCACACGACGTCGCAAAGGCCGAATCTTGAGCGAATCAAATCAGGTAAATTATTGATTTATTGTGTTTGATTGGTGAGAGCGCAGGGATTCGAACCCTGGACCTACTGATTAAAAGTCAGTTGCTCTACCGGCTGAGCTACGCTCTCCCACAACCCGGCTGTTGTGCCCGGCGGAAGTGGGCGGACATATGCACAGCGGGCTCGTTTTGGTCAACCCAAAAAAAGCGCGAAAGTGCAAAAACGATGATTTACAAGGAGATCGCCAAAAGGTGATTGGTTTGGTACCGGCTTCGGCGCTAAGACGGCGCGAGCTTGTTGCAGGCTGGAGTTTTGACCTGGTGTCCATCGCTGATATTTCCATCTGGACCGCCGTTCTGGCGGGCGCGCTATCTTTCCTGTCGCCGTGCGTTCTGCCGCTGGTGCCACCCTATCTCTGCTATATGGCGGGCATATCGGTCGATCAGTTCCGCGGTGGCGAAACGCATGTGGCCTCTAGGGGGACCCGGCGCGCGGTGTTTGGCGCCGCGTTCCTGTTCACGCTCGGCTTTGCCACCGTTTTCGTGGCGCTTGGGGCAGGCGCATCCAGCATCGGCCTGGTGCTGCGCCAGCATATCGACATCCTCTCGCGCATCGGCGGCATCGTCATCATCATCATGGGGCTGCACTTTCTCGGTGTTTTCCGCATCGGCATCCTCGGGCGCGAGGCGCGTTTCCAGGGCGGCGGCAAGCCCGCGACGTTGTCGGGAGCCTATATCATGGGGCTTGCCTTTGCCTTCGGCTGGACGCCGTGCATCGGCCCCGTGCTCGGCACCATTCTCGGCGTCGCGGCTGCGCGCGATACGGTGACCGACGGCGCGATGCTTTTGGCTGTCTATTCGCTGGGGCTGGCTATTCCGTTCTGGATCGCTGCCGGGTTCTCTGGCGCCTTCATGACGTTCCTGTCGCGCTTCCGCCGCCATCTTGGCCTGGTGGAAAAGCTGATGGGCGTTTTCCTGATTCTCGCCGGCCTTGCCTTCGTCTTCGGCTTCATCAGTTCGATGGCGATCTGGTTCCAGGAGACCTTTCCAGTCCTGATGCAAATCGGCTAAGCACGAACCTAGAGCGGAAAAAATGGCCGAAATATCGGGTTTGGTGCTGCCGTTCTTCGGCCTGATCTTCCTCGGCTACCTGACGGCGAGGCTTGCCCGCAATCCGGCCGGCGAAGGCGCCGGCGATGCCATGGGCTGGCTCAACGTCTTCATCATTTACCTGGCGCTGCCCGCGCTGTTCTTCAAGCTGGTCTCGAAGACGCCGATCGAGCAGCTGACCCGTTTCGACTTCGTGTTTTCCTCCATCGGCGCGACCTACACCGTCTTCGCGCTGGTTTTCGGGGCCGGCTATCTGATCCGCCGCAATTCTCTGGCCGAATCGACCGTGCAGGGACTGGCCGGTGCCTACGGCAATATCGGCTATATGGGGCCGGGATTGGCGTTGCTGGCGCTCGGCGAGCCGGCAGCCGTGCCGGTGGCCCTGATCTTCTGCTTCGAGAATGTCCTGCATTTTACGGTCGCACCGGCGATGATGGCGCTGGCCGGGGGCGAGAAGAGCGCGCCGGGGTGGCTCGTGCTTGCTATCGCCAAGAAAATCGTGCTGCATCCGTTCATTCTGTCGACGATCGCCGGCGTGATCGCGGCTTACTTCTCGTTCCAGCCGCCGGTGCCGGTTCTAAGGCTGATCGACTATCTGGCGCAGGCAGCAGCACCGTGTGCCCTGTTTGCCATGGGAGTGACGCTGGCGCTGCGGCCGCTGAAACGCATTCCCGCCGAGATCGGCTACATCGTTCCGGCAAAGCTGATCCTCCACCCGGTACTGATGTATCTGGTCTTGAGCTTTGCCGGCAATTTCGAACCGGTCTGGGTGCAGACGGCCGTGCTTTTGGCGTCGCTGCCGACCGCGACCAATGTCTTCGTCATCGGCCAGCAATACGGCGTCTGGCAGGAGCGGGCGTCGGCAACGATCCTGATCACCACGGTTTTGTCGGTGGCGACGGTGACGATGTTGCTCTATCTGATCAGCTCAGGCGCTCTTCCTGCCGATCTTTTCCCGTAACGCGCCGCGCAGGGATTGCAGGGCGCTGCCGGGATTGATCCCTTCGCGCATCATCAGGTTGCGCAGCGGCGCTACGCTTGCCAAAGCCTGCAGCCCGGCCGCGCGCAGCATCTGTACCGGCAGGAAATCGGACAGGAGCGAACGATTGAGCAGATCGACGCTGACGGTGCGGCTGAGGATATCCGTCCGCCGCTTTCGGTCGTAGCGTCCGCCGAAATCATCGGGAACAGACGAAGACCCCATCAAGGAGACTGCAGCCATGATGTCGCGCAAGCTGAGATTAAGTCCCTGCGCGCCGATCGGCGGGAAGGCGTGGGCGGCCTCGCCGATCAGGATTGCCCGGTCCTTGCCGAAGGATTTGGCGGCCATGCCGGACAGCGGAAACGACTGGGGTGTGCCTTCGACGGTGACTTTCCCGAGCATGGACTGCATGCGCCGTTCGACTGCCAAGGCCAGGGCACTGGGCGAAAGCGCCAATGTGGCTTCGGTGTCTTCGGGCTTTTGTACCCAGACGAGGCTCGAGCGCAAACCGCCGGGCAGGGGAACCTGGGTAAAGGGGCCGTGTGGCGTGTGGAATTCCGTCGAGATGTTCTGATGCGCCACCTGATGGGCGAAATTCAGCACCAATGCGCTTTGCGGATAGGACCAGTTGCGCACCTCGATCCCTGCCGCTTCGCGCACGCCGGATTTCCGGCCATCGGCGCCGATGACGAGGCTGGCACTCACCGTGCGGCCGTCGTCGAGCGCCAGGATTGTCCGTTCCGTTTCGAATTCGACCTCAGACAGGCTCGCCACGATACGCGTCAGCGACGGCCGTTTCCCGGCCTCCTCTTCCAGGAGCGCAAGGAAGGGGGCGTTGGGGATATTGTATCCGAACGCCTCCAGCCCGACCTCGGCCGCATGAAACGTCACCGTTGGCGCCCGGAGCAACCGGTTCGTTCCGTCGATGATCCGCATGCTGGAAAGGGGGGCTGCCAAAGGAGCGATCGCCTGCCAGAGGCCAAGCTCCCGGACAAGCTCAAGCGACTGGTCCATCAGTGCCGTGGTGCGCCCGTCGGCCCGGCCGGCTGCCGGCGCAATCAGCGCGACGCTGCGGCCCTTGTCGGCGAAAGCCAGCGCTGCGAGCGAGCCCGCCAGCCCGGCGCCGACAACTGCGATTTCAAAGTGCTCCATGGCGACCGGTTCCTATGCATGCATCTGTTAAGGCTCTCAACCTTAGCCGCCACCGGCCGCGAAGGAAATGGGGTGAAATGGCGCAGACCTCCGGTCGCATCCACAGCTGATTGTTGTGCTTTTACGACGTCTGCTGATTTTTGCTGGCAGCCAAACCCAAACGGTGCATATTACCGCCAACACCGCGCGATAGTGCGGGTACGGAAGTGTGGGCCGTTGAGACGGCCGGTTCAGCATGCTTCGGGGAAAGCGCAGAGTTAAGGACAGGGTGCGTCTGCCGATGAGGTTTTTTAACTACAAGCGCGTGCCCTACGCGGAAATTCGCGCATTTTCCGTCCATATTCTCACTGCATCGGGCTCTTTTCTGGCCTTTCTCGGCGTAGTCGCCGCAGCCGAGCACCGGTTTGTCGATATGTTCTGGTGGCTGGGTCTGGCCCTTGCCGTAGATGGCATCGACGGGCCGATCGCCCGCAAGGTGCGGGTCAAGGAAGTCCTGCCCAACTGGTCCGGCGATACGCTCGACAATGTCATCGACTACGTCACCTATGTGCTGCTTCCGGCCTTCGCTCTGTATCAGAGCGGCATGATCGGCGAGCCGTGGTCGTTTTTTGCCGCCGGTGCCATCGTCATGTCGAGCGCGATCTATTATGCCGACATGGGCATGAAGACGGACGAGTATTTCTTCTCCGGCTTCCCGGTTGTCTGGAACATGGTCGTGTTTACACTGTTCGTCATCGATGCCAGCGAAGTCGCTGCTTCTATTGTCGTTTTCGTCTCGGTCGTTTTGACCTTCATGCCGATCAATTTCCTGCATCCCGTCCGCGTCCAGCGCCTGCGGCCGCTCAATCTGGCGGTCTTTGCCGTCTGGTCGGCGCTGAGCGGCTATGCGCTGCTGTTGCATTTCGACACGCCAGCCTGGGTCGTTGCCGGCGTCGTCGGCACCGGCATCTATCTCTACGTCATCGGTTTCGTGTTGCAGATATTACCCCGGCTTGGACGGGGTTGAGGAGGTTTCATGGCACAGGCCATCATGGTGCGTACGCTTGGCGGACCGGAGGTTCTCAAAATCGAGGGGGTTACACTTTCCGCCCCGGGACCGGGCGAGGTGCAGATTCGCCAGACCGCGGTCGGCGTGAATTTCATCGACGTCTATTTCCGCACCGGCCTCTATAAATCGGCCGAGGGCCTGCCTTTCATTCCGGGCAAGGAAGGCGCCGGCATCGTCACGGCGGTGGGCGACAATGTCAGCACCTTTGCCGTGGGCGACCGCGTTGCCTATGCCTCCTCTGACGGCGCCTATGCGAGCGAGCGAAACATCGAGATTTCGCAGCTGGTGAAAGTGCCTGACGGCATTACGCTGGAAACGGCGGCGGCGATGATGCTGAAGGGCATGACGGCGCAGTATCTCCTCAACCAGACCTTCAAGGTCGGTCCGGAGACCACCCTTCTGTTTCACGCGGCTGCTGGCGGCGTCGGTCTGATTGCGGGCCAGTGGGCCAAGGCGCTCGGCGCGACCGTCATTGGGACGGCAGGATCCCAGGACAAGATCGATCTGGCGCTTGCCCATGGCTACGATCATGTCATCAACTACCGCACCGACAATTTCGTCAGCGCCGTCAAGGAGATCACCAACGGCAAGGGCGTCGATGTCGTCTATGATTCGGTCGGCAAGGACACCTATCCGGCCTCGCTCGACTGCATCAAGCCGCGCGGCCTCTGGGTCAGCTTCGGCAACTCATCGGGTCCGGTAGAAGGGGTCAACATCGGCATTCTGGCGCAGAAGGGGTCGCTGTTTGCAACGCGGCCGACCTTGTTCAGCTATGTTTCGACGCGGCCGGCACTGGAGGCGTGTGCAAACTCCCTGTTTGATGTTGTGCAAAGCAACAAAGTGCGTATCAATATCAACCAGACCTATGCGCTTGCCGATGCAGGTCAGGCGCATGCGGATCTGGAAGCAAGAAAAACGAGCGGAACAACATTGCTGATACCTTGAGACATGCCGCAGAGGCAGCCAGGGCAGCAGGAAAATGAGAAAAGAGGGGCGGCGTGCCGGCTGAGGGAGAACCCGCCAACAGTCTATTGCTGGCTGTTGGCCAACTGACAAAACTGTTCGGCACATTCGCGGCCTGCGACGGAATCAATCTCGATATCAGGCCGGGCGAAATCCATTCGCTCCTGGGCGAAAATGGCGCCGGAAAATCGACGCTCGTCAAGATGCTGTTCGGCGTGCTGGCGCCCACAAGCGGCCAGATCGCCTGGCAGGGGCAGCCCGTGCGAATCGCCAGCCCGAGTGCCGCCCGCAAGCTGGGCATCGGCATGGTATTTCAGCATTTTTCGCTGTTCGAAGCGCTGACGGTCGCTGAAAACATTGCGTTGTCGATGGACCCGGGCGTGTCCCTGTCACGGATCGCCAAGGAGGCATCCGATCTTTCGCATGCCTATGGCCTTCCGCTCGACCCGAATGCGCATGTGGCCGACCTGTCCGTCGGCGAGCGTCAACGGATCGAAATCGTTCGCGCCTTGCTGCAAAACCCGAAGCTGATCATTCTTGACGAGCCGACCTCGGTGCTGACGCCGCAGGAGGCCGACCGGCTGTTTGAAACGTTGAACAAGCTGAAAGCCGAAGGGCGCTCGGTTCTTTATATCAGTCATCGTCTGGAAGAGGTGCAGCGCATCTGCGACCGCGCTACGGTGCTACGCCACGGCAAGGTGACCGGCGCTTGCGATCCGCGCAAGGAGACGCCGTCTTCGCTGGCGCGCATGATGGTCGGCAGCGACGTCGCGCATGTCACCGCCGAAGGCACCAGTGCCAAGGGTGCCGTCAAGCTTGAGGCCCGCCATCTGTCCGCCTCAGCCAGAACTCCGTTTGCCGTTTCCCTGAAGAATATCTGTCTCAAGGTCCATGCCGGTGAAGTTCTGGCGATTGCCGGCGTTGCGGGCAACGGGCAGGGTGAGCTTTTCGATGCCCTGTCCGGCGAATATCCGGTCGCCAGCGATGATGTCATCCTGATATCCGACAAGCCGGTCGGCACKCGCGGCATCAATGCCCGCCGGCTGATGGGCGCGGGTTTCGTGCCCGAGGAGCGCCACGGCCATGCGGCTGTGCCGGCGCTTTCGCTCTCCGACAATCTCATTCTTGCCCGCAGCCAGTCCGATCGCCGGGCTTTTCTCGGCGGCGGCCCCCTCGGGTTGATTCGCCAGGATGCCGTGAAGATGGCGGCAAAGCGTATTTCCACGGCGATGGATGTCCGCAAGAGTGGCGAGAACCCACCGGCCGGCTCGCTGTCGGGCGGCAATCTGCAGAAATTCATCGTCGGGCGCGAACTCGACCGCCAGCCGGCAGTGCTGATCGTCAACCAGCCGACCTGGGGCGTGGACGCCGGCGCCGCCAGCCGTATTCGGCAGGCACTGGTCGATCTCGCCAAATCCGGCTCCGCGGTCCTCGTCATCAGCCAGGACCTCGATGAAATTTTCGAAGTTGCGACGGAAATCGCTGTGATCAGCGAAGGCAGGCTTTCCGATATCTACCCGGCATCGGACCTGTCGCGTGAAAAAATCGGCCTCTTGATGGGCGGCATGTATGGCAAGACCGAGACTGCGGAGACGGCGCATGCGCATTGAACTGGAAAGACGCCCCGACGTCTCCAAGCTGTTCTCCATCCTGTCGCCGTTCATCGCGCTCGGGCTGACGCTGGTCTTCGGCGGCATCATGTTCATGATTCTGGGCAAGGACCCGCTCGCAGCGCTCTACAGCTTCTTCGTCGAGCCGCTAACGGAGGTCTGGTCGCTGCACGAACTGGCGATCAAGGCAGCTCCCCTCATTCTCATCGCTGTCGGCCTTTCGGTCTGCTATCGCTCCAACAATTGGAATATCGGCGCCGAAGGCCAGTTCATCATGGGGGCGATCGCCGGGTCGATCCTGCCGGTCGTGTTCTATGAGTGGCAGTCGCCGCTGGTCTTGCCGCTGATGATGTTGCTCGGCATGCTGGGAGGCGCGCTTTTTGCCAGTATCCCGGCCTTCCTCAAGGCACATCTGAACACCAACGAGATCCTGACCAGTCTGATGCTCGTCTATGTCGCGCAGCTGTTTCTCGACTGGCTGGTGCGCGGTCCATGGCGCAATCCGGGTGGCATGAATTTTCCCGAAACGCGGACCTTCGACGCAACGGCCATCCTGCCGGAAATGATTGCGTCGGGACGGGCGCATTGGGGCTTCGGCTTCGCAATTATCGCCGCGGTCCTGATCTGGTTCATGATGCGCTACACGCTGAAGGGCTTTGAGATCACCGTGCTTGGCCAATCCGAGCGGGCGGGGCGTTTCGCCGGCTTCTCGTCGCGCAAGATGATCTGGTTTTCCATGTTGCTGTCCGGCGCGCTGGCGGGCCTTGCGGGTATCGCCGAAGTCAGCGGTGCGATCCAGCAGCTGCGCCCGGTGATTTCGCCTGGCTACGGCTTCACCGCGATCATCGTCGCCTTTCTCGGGCGGCTCAATCCGCTGGGGATCGTCGTTGCCGGGCTTGTGCTGGCGCTGACCTATCTCGGCGGCGAGGCCGTGCAGGTTTCACTTCAGATTTCCGACAAGCCGATCCGGGTGTTTCAGGGGCTTCTCCTGTTTTTCGTGCTCTCCTGCGACACGCTCATCCATTATAAAATCAGGATGATGTGGTACGATTTGAGCGACACGGCCGGCGAGGGTACGCGCTGATGGGAATTTTCGAAGCAATCCTTTTGACGGTCATCACGGCGGCGACCCCGCTGGTTCTGGCGGCGATCGGCGAACTGGTCACCGAGCGGTCCGGCGTTCTGAACCTGGGCGTCGAGGGCATGATGGTGATGGGCGCTGCCTGCGCCTTCATTGCCACGCAAGTCACCGGTTCTCCCTATATC
Organism: Pararhizobium sp. P1_E7; assembly: GCF_056405855.1. Classification (NCBI taxonomy): domain Bacteria; kingdom Pseudomonadati; phylum Pseudomonadota; class Alphaproteobacteria; order Hyphomicrobiales; family Rhizobiaceae; genus Pararhizobium; species Pararhizobium sp. P1_E7. The sequence continues at coordinate 34,128 of NZ_JBFUBH010000031.1, forward strand.
GGCATTCTGGCCGGTATAGCGTCGGGGGCGCTGTTTTCGCTGCTGTTCGGTTTCCTGACCTTGACGCTTGTTGCCAATCAGGTCGCGACGGGACTGGCCTTGACCATCCTTGGGCTCGGCGTTTCCGGCATGATCGGGGAACCCTATGTCGGGCAATCCGGCATAAAGCTGCCGCAGATCGTCTTTCCGGTGCTGTCGGATATTCCGTTTCTGGGCGCTGTTCTGTTCAAGCAGGATCTGATTTTCTATCTGTCGATCGCGCTGGTCGCGGGTGTGAACTGGTTCCTGTTCAGGAGCCGCACCGGGTTGAAGCTGCGCTCGGTTGGCGATAGTCACGCTTCGGCGCATGCGCTTGGCATCAACGTCATTCGGACGCGCTATCTGGCCGTGATGTTCGGCGGCGCCTGCGCCGGGTTGGCCGGCGCACAGCTATCACTGGTCTACACGCCGCAATGGGTGGAAAACATGTCGGCCGGACGCGGCTGGATCGCACTGGCGCTGGTTGTATTTTCCTCCTGGCGGCCATGGCGGATCGTTGCAGGCGGCTACCTGTTTGGGGCCGTATCGATCAGCCAGCTTTATGCGCAGGCCTTCGGCGTCGGCATTCCCTCGCAGTTTCTTTCTGCTCTTCCCTATCTTGCGACAATCATCGTACTCATTCTCATCTCGCACAATCGGCGCACGACCTTGATCAATACGCCGGCATCGCTTGGAAAGTCCTTCGTGCCGGACAGGTAAACAAGAACAACAACGCAAACCAAACCTACAGGGGTTATTATGAAAAAAATTCTTTTCGCACTCGCCACGACGGCCGCGGTTATCGGTTTTTCCGCCGCCGCCAGCGCTGCCGACAAGGCAAAGATCTGCTTCGTCTATGTCGGCTCGAAGACCGACGGCGGCTGGACGCAGGCGCATGATCTCGGCCGCCAGGAGCTTGAAAAGAAACTGGGCGACAAGATCGAAACCCAGTTCCTCGAAAGCGTTCCGGAAGGACCGGATGCCGAGCGCGCCATCGAGCGTCTGGCCCGGTCCGGTTGCGGCCTGATCTTCACCACCTCGTTCGGCTTCATGGACGCGACCGTCAAGGTTGCGGCAAAGTTCCCGGATGTTAAGTTCGAGCACGCGACCGGCTACAAGACCGCACCGAACCTTGCGACCTATAACAGCCGCTTCTATGAGGGCCGCTACATCCAGGGCCAGATCGCCGCGAAAATCTCGCAGAAGGGCGTTGCAGGCTACATCGCGTCCTTCCCGATCCCGGAAGTGGTCATGGGCATCAACTCCTTCGTCACCGGCGCCCGGTCGATCAACCCTGATTTCAAGATCAAGGTCGTATGGGCAAACACCTGGTTCGACCCGGGCAAGGAAGCCGACGCAGCCAAGGCGCTGATCGATCAGGGCGTCGATGTGTTGACGCAGCACACCGACACGACCGCACCGATGCAGGTTGCGGCCGAGCGCGGCATCAAGGCCTTCGGCCAGGCATCCGACATGATCAAGGCCGGCCCGAAAACGCAGCTGACGGCGATCGTCGATACGTGGGGCGCCTACTACATCAAGCGTACCCAGGCCTTCATCGACGGAAAGTGGGAGACAACATCGAGCTGGGACGGCCTGAAAGACGGCATCCTGACGATGGCGCCCTATACCAATATGCCGGATGACGTGAAGGCCATGGCGGAAGCCACCCAGAAGAAGATCGAATCGGGTGAGTTGAAGCCGTTCACCGGCCCGCTGAAGAAGCAGGACGGCTCCGAATGGCTGGCCGCCGGCGTATCTTCGGATGATGGCACGCTGCTCGGTATGAACTTCTATGTCGAAGGCGTCGACGACAAGCTGCCGCAATAAATCCGGCATCCATTTTTGCAATCAGGGGTGGCCGAGAGGCCACCCCTTTTTGATTCTAGAGTTTGGTCGTGCACTTTTGCATTGTCCCCGTTTCTTTTCGTAAGTATATGATATCATTGAAACTACTTATTGTTTGTACATGGCTTTTGAGGGGCATTGCAGCTTGGCGGTGCCCCCGACCCTCTACCCGCATCATTTTGCCTGCCGACCGCGCATAAAAAAGCCCGCTTAAAGCGGGCGAAGAAACAGCAATATACGGGATTAACAGGAAGCTTCTCGCCGCAGATAGAAAACAGGCTGTTGGTCATTCACCCAGATCGAAGGCTTGATTCCGGCTCGCGGCGACGCATCGTCAAACCGCGAATTTACCGAGTTCTGGCTCCGAAGGGCCGATTTCTTTCTGAGAACGGGTGGCTCGGTGGAGCAACGGGATCGAGTTGCATTTTACAGGAAACGCCAACTCCAACCGTTCGATGAGCGACTTTAGGACCGTGGCTGTCACTCGGGCGGAGAGGGGACCCCGCGTCATTTTCGTCCCACCATTGGAAGTCGTCGACATCCAGTGGATCAGGTTGTTCCGGCACCTCCGCGACGTCGAAACCTTCCTCAGTGAAACGAGCGTTGCGGCGGGCGCTGGATAAATTGATAAGCGAAACGCGGCCGCCCAAGGCTGCGATATTGGAACCAATATCGATTCACCTAGGTTGCCAACTGCAGCTCGGGGCGTGACTTGTAAAAAGCCATCTCTCTGCTTGCTTAAAAAAAGTGCCCTGATAAATTTTTAGTCGAGTCATCGGCTAGGTCGTAGCCTGGTGTGAGGTCTCCGTTGGATTTCTGCCGCAAAATCTCACTTGGCAAGACACCAAACGCTGCTTTGAAAGCGCGCCCGAAGTGCGAGAAATCATTGAAGCCTGAAAGCATGACCACCTGACTTACGCTCTTAACTTGGCCTTGTGTCAGCAACTTCAACGCGAACTGCAGCCTTTGTTGCCAGAGCCACTTCATCGCTGTTGTGCCGTCTGCCGCAAATACGCGGCAGAGCGTTCTTGGCGCAACACTGAGCGCTTTTGCTAAGCTCTGAAAGTCGAAGTCCGGATTTTCCAAATTGTCCATTAACATTTGCTTGGCGCGCGCGAGCAGATCTTTCTGGCGACTAACGGGCTCGGCGGATGTCAGGCCGAATTCCAGCGATGACGCCAGTACATCAATGAGAGATTTGCTCAGGCGTGGAGCCGCATCGATGCCAGTGACATTGTGCATCTTGATGATTTCCGTCATCGTGCTCCCGATCAGGGATGCGAAAGGCTCGCCCTTCTGCAGGGTACGGGCCGTGAGTTGTTCTGCGTCGGGCAGGCGTGCCGTTAACAGTCGACGAGAAATTCTCGCGAAAAGCATGCTGTAGTTCTCGCGAAGGTCCCAATGAAAGGTTCTCGCTGAGTCATAGATCAGCACGTCACCTGGTCGCTGCACCGCGTGTCGCCCGCCTTGCGTCAATTCTCCATAGCCTGAAACCATATAGCTGACGAAAAAGTCGTCATCGGGCTTGGTGCGGAGAAGATTGGATGTCCGCACACTTCGAATGGGCGCTGACTCAAGCATTGAGATTTCAATTGTACCGAGCGGCACCCTGATAAACCGAGCGAAAAAGTCTTCCGCGCTTGACACCAGGCTATTCTCCGACGGGCTCAGCATCGTACTTACGACTTCTCGCCAAATAGGGAAGCGCTCGTTCTTATTGAAGGCCGACGTGTCGACCGCCGTAAGCGATCGATTTGTAATTGTAGGTAGAACAGCAGCCATATTTTGCATCGCACGACTCCCATGGTCTTGTCGCTTGGCAAATTGACCGAGCGACGCCAGCAGCAGCTTGGGTCACCTGTTTATAGATATTCAACGCAAAATCCGTGCCAATTCCGATGCGGCAGCTACGATTTAAGGCCGTGGCGCGTAAGAGCGAACGGATTGGCGCTCATGTCCGAGTAAATGAAGGGGAGAGCGCGCATATTGCGAAGTAAGAGCAGCCATGGGGCACGACCAATCTTGTCGGAGCACAGCAGTCTGCTCAACACGATGGTGGAGATGGCTGATGGCCTTAATGATGCGAGAAGGATGGCAGCCGCCATCTCTTTGCTACATTCGCTCGGGGCAGGATTTCTCGCAGTGCGGGCCAGACCAACGCCGCACGTACCTTGAGGATATTCAGCCTGTACTCAAGAACGGGATGGATTTCTTGCGTGACAATCCGGAAGAAACCGGCTGTTGCACCCTGCGGTTCTCGAATCTCGTTGACCAAAGCAAGCCCGAAAATGAACGCACGTTTGGCCTGGGAATTTTTTTGAGCCTGGGAGACCTCGAAGACTGGTCCTCGACGCACGTCACCCAC
>NZ_JBFUBH010000032.1:0-38221 GCF_056405855.1 Pararhizobium sp. P1_E7
CCTTCGGAGAGATCGATGACGTGCAGCTTCAACCGGTCGAGCTTGTCGGCCACCAGATGGCCGGGACCGGGCATGAAGCTGGCGCGCACGCGGAAGGCCTTGGAGCCGAGCCGCAGGTCGAGGCTGGCCGGCTGGATCTGGTCGGTATCGAGCTTTGCCTCGCTTTTCAACCGCCCCGCATCAAACAGCGCTTTAATGGCGCGATCGGCTAGAATGCCTGTGGCCCTCGTCATTCCATCTTCCTTTTTGCCGCAACCGGCACGTCATAACCCAAATTGTCCCTGTGACATATCTTGTTGTTCACGGGAATTGACGCAAGCGCCGCTAATCAGTAAATACTGACTTATCCCGTGGTGATTTGGCCGGTCGGCTTGCAGCCACGTTAAACAAATAGCTAAAAAGGCCGGGTTTGAAACCGGCTTGCTTTACGCGGCCGGTTTTTTTGTTTTGAAAGAGACAATCGATGAGCAACAATTGGCGCCCCGCGACACAGCTCGTTCACGGCGGCACGACCCGTTCAAACCATGGTGAAACCTCCGAAGCCATCTTCATGACGCAGGGCTTCGTATATGACAGCTCGGAAGCCGCCGAAGCGCGCTTCAAAGGCGAGACGGACGGCTTCATCTATGCGCGCTATGGCAGCCCGACCAACGATATGTTCGAAAAGCGCATGTGCATGCTGGAGGGCGCCGAAGATGCGCGCGCCACGGCGTCCGGCATGGCCGCGGTTTCTGCCGCCATCCTCTGCCAGCTGAAGGCCGGCGATCATATCGTCGCCGCACGCGCTTTGTTCGGCTCCTGCCGCTGGGTGGTGGAAACGCTGGCGCCGAAATACGGCATCGAATTCACGCTGATCGACGGGCGCTTCCTTGAAAACTGGGAAAAGGCCGTCAAGCCGAACACCAAGGTGTTCTTCCTCGAAAGCCCGACCAACCCGACACTGGAAGTGGTCGATATCGCCGGCGTCGCCAAGATCGCCAATGCGATCGGCGCCAAGGTCATCGTCGATAACGTCTTTGCGACGCCTCTGCTCCAGAAGCCGCTGGAACTCGGCGCCCATATCGTCGTTTATTCGGCGACCAAGCATATCGACGGTCAGGGCCGGTGCCTCGGCGGCGTGATCCTGTCCGACAAGGAATGGATCAACGAGCACCTGCACGACTATTTCCGCCACACAGGTCCGGCTTTGTCGCCGTTCAACGCCTGGACGCTTCTGAAGGGCATCGAAACCCTGCCGTTGCGCGTGCGCCAGCAGAGCGAGAATGCTTCGCGCGTTGCCGACTTCCTCGCCGGGCAGAGCCAGGTCGCCAAGGTGATCTATCCCGGCCGAAAGGACCATCCGCAGGCCGATATCATCGCCCGCCAGATGAAGGGTGGCTCGACGCTGGTCTGCTTCGAGCTGAAGGGCGGCAAGGAGGCTGCCTTCGCGCTTCAGAATGCGCTGGATATCGTGCTGATCTCCAACAATCTCGGCGATAGCAAGAGCCTGATCACCCATCCGGCAACGACGACGCACAAGAACCTCAGCGACGAAGCGCGCGCCGAGCTCGGCATCTCGCCCGGCACCGTGCGGTTCTCGGCCGGGATCGAAGACAGCGAAGACCTGATCGAGGATTTCGCCCGCGCCCTGAAATCGGTCCAGGCCTGATTTTCGGATAGTGTCAAACGCCCGTGTCCTGCCGGATACGGGCGTTTTTTTATGCCTGGATTTCTCTTTTGAAGATTATCCGTACCAGCATGATGCGCGACAGCGCCGAATAGAAACAGACGAGCGCGAAGATCACCGCGATCTCGCAAAACCATTGCGGGAACAGGCAGAAAGCCAGGAACACGGCGATCGTCTCGGTTGCCTCGGCAAGTCCGGCCGTGAAACAGAGCGATTTCGCGCCACGCGCATCGGTGGACAGGTTGCACTTTTGCGCCATGGCCTCGAAGGCGAGAAAGCTTGCGCCATTGATGTAGAGGGTCAGCAAAAGAAGGCCGCCGGCAACGCCGTTTTCATAAGGATCGGCGAAGATGAAGGCGAACGGAATGAGGCCATAGAAGGCGAAATCGAGCAGGATATCGAGGAACCCGCCGAACTCCGTCTGCGCCGTTGCCTTTGCGACTGCCCCATCCAGCCCGTCGCAGATCCGGCTTATGCCGATCAGAATAAAACCCAGGGCGAAAGCGTCGAGAACAATAGATATTGCCGCTGCAAAACCGATCAGGAAGCCGGTGACGGTGACGGTATTCGCGCTGATGCCATGACCGGCCAAAGCCCGGCCTGCGTGCTCCAGCATGGGATCAAGCCGCTTCCTGAAATGACGGTCCAGCATTGCTGTGCCCTATCCCTACACTTTGGCCTATGCGTTATTCTTGACGAAACCATCTTGCTGTAGAATATCGCCTATAGACTTGAAAAGGGTTTGCATATGTACCGCGCGCTGACACGCGACATCGAGGTGACCGTCGAGCCTTATTATCTGGAGGAGCAGTCCGATCCGGATGACGGCCGCTACGTCTGGGGCTACCGCATCCTGATCTCGAACCTGTCCGGCGAGACCGTGAGACTGATGACGCGCTATTGGCATATCACCGACGAAAACGGCCAGGTGGACGAAGTCAACGGACCAGGCGTCATCGGCGAGCAGCCGGTCCTCAATCCCGGCGATACCTATGAGTATTCATCCGGCTGCCCGCTCGATACACCATCAGGGGTGATGTTCGGTCACTATTCGATGGAAACCGCGCAAGGCGATACCTTCACCGTCGACATCCCCGCCTTTTCGCTCGATTCCCCCGGCCAGAACCGGACGCTGAACTGACGGCCGCAGCTTCTTACTGCGGCTTCACTTCCGTCGCCTCGAAGCGGTAGGTCGTCGAGCAGAACTCGCAGGTGACCGAGACCATTCCGTTCTCGGCCGCATGATCGATATCGTCCTGGCTGAGGCTTGCCAGCACATCGCGCAGCTTCTCGCGCGAACAGCTGCATTTGTCATAGACCGCCTGCGGCGGATAGACCTTGACGCCACGTTCGTGGAACAACCGGTAGAGCAAGCGTTCCGTGCCGACCGTCGGATCGGTCAGTTCGTCGGCGTCGATCGTCTGGACCATGACGCTGGCTTCATCCCACAGGTCGTCGACTTCGAAGACATTATTGCCATCATCGCCGTCGCCACCGTGCAGATCCGCCTGGCGCATGCGATCCGGCGCGTCCGGCAGGAATTGCGCAACCATGCCGCCGGCCCGCCAGCGGTGGCGCGGCTTGCCGTTTTCATCACGGTCGAGCAATTCGGCAACGCCGAGGCGCACCTTTGTCGGGATCTGTTCCGACTGGCGGAAGTAAACACCGGCAATCTCCTCAAGCGAGGCCCCATCGAGCGGCACGATGCCCTGGTAGCGCTGCATATGCGCGCCCTGATCGATGGTGAACGCAAGGACGCCGTCGCCCAGCAGATGCTGCGGCTGGGTCAGGCCATTCTGCTCGGCGATCGCGAGGGCCTCCTCGTTGTAGCGGGCATAGGCGCGCACCCGGTCCGGTGTCGCGAAATCGGCGACGACCAGATCGACGGGGCCGTTGCTCTTGGTCTGGATGATCAGCTTGCCTTCGAATTTCAGCGAGGTGCCGAGCAGCACCGTCAGCACCACCGCTTCAGCGACAAGACGGGCGACCGGCAGGGGATAATTGTGACGCTCGAGGATTGCATCGAGCATCGGGCCAAGCTGGACGGCGCGGCCGCGCACATCAAGACCTTCCACCTGAAACGGCACGACATGATCGTCGCCGGCATAATCGAACTGGCCGAGGCCCAAGTTTGCTTCCGTCATCGCTCTGCTCCTAGCCCTCGAACGTCCGCCCGCCATAAAGGCCGGGATATTGCCCGATGCTTCTATTGATCCTGCGCAGGCCGTCTTTGTCCAGATCGTTCCGGAAAAAACGGCTGCTCGCTTTTGTCGCCTCCAATCGGGACGGCGAAGCGGTTGGATGGATACGTCTGAATACGAATAACCGGCAAAGGCGGACGCGCCACCTGCCGGTTATCGACTTGCTGCATAGATCGTGTGCCTCTGCCCGGTTTTCAATATCCCGGGCAAGACGCTGAAGCATGTCGCGCAAAAGTGTGGCGGTGTGCGATAACGACATGCGTAAGACTGGAAATCTGAAGCGCGGCTAGCGGATCCGAAGGATCGCGACGGGCCTTAAAGAGCGCCGAGACACCAGGCAAGAACGGACTTTTGCGCGTGCAGCCGGTTCTCGGCCTCGTCGAACACCACCGACTGCTTGCCGTCGATCACCTCGTCGGTCACTTCCTCGCCGCGATGGGCAGGCAGGCAGTGCATGAACAGCGCATCCTTGTCGGCCTTTGCCATCAGTCCGGCATTGACCTGGAACGGCTGGAAGACGTTGTGGCCGCGGGCGCGATGTTCCTGGTTCATCGACACCCAGGTGTCTGTGACCACGCAATGGGCGCCGGCAACGGCCTGATCGGCATCGTGACAGAGCTTGATGTCGCCGCCATTGTTGCGGGCCCAGTTGAGGATCTTGTCGTCAGGTTCGGAACCGAGCGGCACGGCCATGTTCATCCGGTAGCCGAAACGGGCCGAGCCTTCGACGAAGGAGTGCAGCACATTGTTGCCGTCTCCGGTCCAGGCGATGGTCTTGCCCTTCACCGGACCCGAATGCTCTTCGAACGTCATGATATCGGCCATGATCTGGCAGGGATGCGTCGTATCCGTCAGGCCGTTGATGACCGGCACCGTGGCGTGTTCGGCAAGCTCCAGCAACCGGTTGTGGTCGGTCGTGCGGATCATGATGGCGTCGACATAGCGGGAAAGAACCTTGGCGGTATCGCCGATGGTTTCGGCGCGGCCCAGCTGCATTTCGGTGCCGGAGAGGAACAGCGTCTCGCCGCCGAGCTGGCGCATGCCGACATCGAAGGATACGCGGGTGCGTGTCGAGGGTTTTTCAAAGATCATCGCCAGCATCTTGCCGGCCAGCGGCTTTTCAGCCGTGCCTGCCTTGGTGGCTGCCTTGCGGACGCGGGCGTCCTCGATGATCGACCGAAGATCGGCTGCTGTCATTGCAGAAAGATCGAGAAAATGTCTGGTACTCATACTATTCAAAGTCCTGTGTTTTTCAGCGTGCAAGCGAAACGTCGTTCAGGCCGATGCCTGTCGTCGTTCCACAGTCAGCTGTTCGGCCGCGCGCTCCAGCCGCGCCAGGCCTTCGCGGGCTTCCTCGGCGCTCGTTACCAGCGGCGGCAGCAGGCGGATGACATTTTCGCCCGCCGGAACGGCCAGCAGTCTTTCGGCGCGGATGGCCTTCAGGAGATCGGCAGACGGAACCTTGGCCTTGATACCGAGCATCAGGCCTTCGCCACGGATTTCCTCGATGACATCGGGGAACCGATCGGCAAGCGATGCGAGCCCCTGGCGAAACACCAGCGAGACATCGCGCACATGCTGGAGGAAATCATCAGCAAGGATGACATCCAGCACGGCATTGCCGACGGCCATGGCCAGCGGGTTGCCGCCATAGGTCGAGCCATGGGTGCCGGTAACCATGCCTGAGGCCGCCTCGGCCGTGGCAAGGCAGGCGCCAAGCGGGAAGCCGCCGCCTATGCCCTTGGCGACAGCCATGATGTCCGGCGCGACGCCCGACCATTCGTGGGCGAACAGCTTGCCGGTCCGGCCGACACCGGACTGGACTTCGTCGAGGATGAGCAGCAGGCCGTATTCGTCGCAAAGGGCGCGCAGTTCCTGCAGGAACTCCTTCGGCACGGTGYGGATGCCGCCCTCGCCCTGGATCGGTTCGATCAGGATCGCGGCGGTCTCTTCGCTGATAGCGGCCTTCAGGGCACCCATGTCGCCGAACGGAACCTGGTAGAAGCCCGGCGCCTTCGGACCGAAGCCTTCGAGATATTTTTCCTGTCCGCCGGCAGCAATCGTCGCCAGCGTGCGGCCATGGAAGGCGCCTTCGAAGGTAATAATATGGAATTTTTCTGGCTGGCCCTTGGCGAAGTGATAGCGCCGCGCCGTCTTGATGGCGCATTCAAGCGCCTCTGCACCCGAATTGGTGAAGAACACCTTGTCGGCGAAGGTCGCTTCCGTCAGGCGGCGGCTGAGGCTTTCCTGGCCGGGGACTTCATAAAGGTTCGACAGGTGCCAGACCTTGTCCGCCTGCTCCTTCAACGCCGACACAAGATGCGGATGTGCATGACCGAGCGAATTGACCGCGACACCGGCGGCGAAATCGAGATAGCGCGTGCCATCTTCAGTGATCAGCCAGACGCCTTCGCCGCGCTCGAACCGCAAGGGCGCACGGGCATATGTGTCATAAAGCGGCGTGGCATCGGCCATGGCGCGTGTCTCCTCAAACCATCACGGCAATTATACAACCAGATCCTCAACGAGGCTGCGGGCAGCCCGTAAAAAATCAAAATGCCGCCTCGCGGCGGCAGGGGCACTATCTTCATTTCGCACTGCAATGTCAACAAAAGCCCATGATTTCCGGCAATTCGGGCAGACACAGCGGAAGCGATTTTTTTTAGCCGGATACCCTTGCAAAAATGCCACGCATCGCAAGCAAGTTGGGGAAAACTCAGAAATCGATTCGGCGGGATTCCCCGGACTCTTGTCAGCGAGTCCCCCGGGCTCTACGTTAAGAAACAATTACTAGAACGCATGCGGCGGACCTAGTCACCAAAAGTGTTATCGCGTTTCAGCCTCGGAGCACATCCAGGGCTCGGTGGAGGATTCGACCATCACCAACGCTGGGAATGGAGACAAGACCATGAATTGGACTGACGAGCGGGTCGAAAAACTCAAGAAATTGTGGTCCGAAGGTTTGAGCGCGAGCCAGATCGCTGCGCAGCTCGGCGGCGTCAGCCGCAATGCCGTCATCGGCAAGGTTCACCGGCTCTGCCTGCCGGGCCGCGCCAAGGCTGGCGGCAGCACGACCACGGCACGGGCAAAACGCCCCGCGCCTGCCGCAGCTCCCCGCGCACCGAACAACTACACCGCATCGCGCATGACCGCCACCCGCACAATGACGCGCACCACCGGTGCAGCCGTCATGAAGGAAGAATTGGAAATCGACGCGATCGAGGATCAGGAAGCAGCACCGGCGGGCAACAACGTCGTTGTTCCGATGTCGCGCCGCCTGGCACTGACGCAGCTGACCGACCGCACCTGCAAATGGCCGATCGGCGATCCGATGAAAGAAGAATTCCACTTCTGCGGCAACGACTCCCCGGACACGTCGCCCTACTGCACGTTCCACGCCAAGCTGGCCTACCAGCCTTCCGCGGAGCGCCGCCGGGCACGCTGAGGCCGGATTGCTTTTTACGAAAAAGGGGCCCAAGCGGCCCCTTTTCTACGTCTGGGCAATACAGAAGCTCAGCTTTCCAACGAATAGCCTGCGCCGCGCACTGTGCGGATCACATCCTGCATGTTGGAAAAATTCAGAGCCTTGCGCAAACGGCCGACATGGACGTCCACCGTGCGCTCGTCGACATAGATGTCGTGACCCCAGACACCGTCCAGCAGCTGCGAACGCGAGAAGACACGGCCCGGCGAGGCCATGAAGAATTCGAGCAGACGGAACTCCGTCGGTCCGAGGCGGACTTCACGGGTCTTGCGGTGAACGCGGTGGGTTTCGCGGTCGAGTTCGATATCGCCGCATTTCAGCAGCGTCGACAGCACTTCGGGCTTGGCCCGGCGCAGCATCGCCTTGACCCGCGCCATGAGTTCCGGCGTCGAGAACGGCTTGACCACATAGTCATCGGCGCCGGTGGCAAGCCCGCGGACGCGCTCGCTTTCCTCGCCGCGTGCCGTCAGCATGATGATCGGCAGGCGCTCTGTCTCAGAGCGCTGGCGCAGCCTGCGGCAGAGTTCGATGCCGGAAACGCCCGGCAGCATCCAATCGAGGATCAGGAGATCGGGTAGGCGTTCCTGCAGGCGCATTTCCGCCTCGTCGCCACGATTGATCGTATCGACTTCGAACCCTTCGGCCTCAAGATTGTATCTGAGGAGAACGCTAAGCGCCTCTTCATCTTCAACAACGGCAATTCTTGGCAACATGCAGTCAGCTCCTAGGCGCCCGGCCGGCTGGCCGAAGGCTTGCCGAGCGGCTCCAGCGGCCGCTCGCGCAGTCATTACGTAAGGCTTTACTTACTTAATCACGCGATCAATTGCCGATCGCGCCGACGGTGTTGGCTGTATCGTCCTTCGGACGCTCACCAACGGGTTGCGCGCCGGTCGCCATGTAGTAGATGGTTTCGGCGATGTTGGTGGCGTGGTCGCCGATGCGCTCGATGTTCTTGGCGCAGAACAGAAGATGCGTGCAGGGTGTGATGTTGCGCGGATCTTCCATCATGTAAGTCAGCAGTTCGCGAAACAGCGACGTATAGATCGCATCGATCTCGCCGTCGCGTTCGCGAATGCTGTTGGCCTTTTCCGGCGAGCGCGAAGCATAGACGTCGAGCACTTCCTTGAGCTGGACGAGCGCAAGCTCGGCCAGATGCTCGAGGCCGCGGGCAAGCTGGCGCGGCAGGCTGGCGCTGGAAACGGCGATGACGCGCTTGGCAGTGTTCTTACCGAGATCGCCGACCCGCTCCAGATCGGCCGCGATGCGGATCGACCCCATGATTTCCCGCAGGTCGGCGGCGACCGGCTGGCGTTTTGCGATGGTGACGATCGCCTTCTCGCCGATCTGGCGCTCGGCCTCGTCGAGGATGGTGTCGTCGGAGATGACCTTCTGGGCGAGCGCCAGGTCGGAATTGACCAGGGCGCGCACGGATTCGGCCACCATCTGTTCGGCCAGACCGCCCATCTCGGAGATGCGGCGGGTCAGGTACTTCAGATCTTCGTCATAGACGGAAGCAATGTGCGTAGACATGATTGTTTTTCCTTGCGATCACAATCCGGGTTGGAAGACCGCCACCCTGCCGGCATGGAAGGGTGGGGAAGCGCCTTCAGCCGAAACGGCCCATGATGTAGTCCTGGGTACGCTGGTCGTCCGGATTGGTGAACATCTTGTCGGTGTCGTTTTCCTCGACGAGATTGCCGAGGTGGAACATGGCGGTGCGCTGCGACACGCGTGCAGCCTGCTGCATCGAGTGCGTGACGATGACGATCGTAAAGTTCGTGCGCAGTTCGTGGATCAGCTCTTCCACCTTGGCGGTCGCGATCGGGTCCAGCGCCGAACAGGGCTCATCCATCAGAATGACTTCCGGGCTGACGGCGACGGCGCGGGCAATGCACAGGCGCTGCTGCTGACCGCCGGAGAGACCGGTGCCGGATTCATGCAGGCGGTCCTTGACCTCGTTCCAGAGACCGGCCTTCTGCAGGCTCGACTCGACGATCTGGTCAAGTTCAGCCTTGGTGCGGGCGAGACCATGGATCTTCGGACCGTAGGTGACGTTCTCGTAAATCGACTTGGGGAACGGGTTGGGCTTCTGGAAGACCATGCCGACGCGGGCGCGAAGTTCAACGACGTCGATGCTCGGGTCGTAGATGTCACCGTCGTCGAGGGTAATCTTGCCGGTGACTCGGCAGCCGTCGATCGTGTCGTTCATGCGGTTGAGGGTCCGCAGGAACGTCGACTTGCCGCAGCCCGACGGGCCGATCAGCGCGGTGACCGTGTTTTCGCGAACGTTGAGGTTCACATCGAAAAGCGCACGCTTCTCGCCGTAATAAACCGAAACGTCCTTTCCGATCATCTTGAAAGGAACAGTGTTCATTTTCTGGTCCAGCGCCTTTTCAACTGCTGCTTCTGACATCATGTTCATGTTTCTACCTCACTACCAGCGCCGCTCAAAGCGACGCCGCAACAGGATTGCGCCAAGGTTCATGACGACGAGGAAGATCAAGAGGATCATGATCGCACCCGAAGTCCGTTCGACAAATGCACGTTCGGCTTCGTTGGCCCACATATAGATCTGGACCGGCAAGGCAGTGGACGGCTCCATCGGCGAGCCGGGATAGTCGACCACGAAGGCCACCATGCCGATCAGGAGCAGCGGCGCGGTTTCACCGAGCGCATGCGCCAGACCGATGATGGTTCCTGTCAGGACGCCCGGCATGGCCAGCGGCAGGACATGGTGGAAAATCGTCTGCATCTTCGAGGCACCCAGGCCAAGAGCGGCCGAGCGGATCGACGGCGGGACTGCCTTCAAGGCTGCACGCGTGGCGATGATAATCGTCGGAAGCGTCATCAGCGTCAGGACAAGGCCACCCACGACAGCGGCCGAACGGGGCATGCCGGCGAAGTTGATGAAGATCGACAGGCCAAGCAGACCGTAGACGATCGACGGAACAGCCGCGAGGTTGTTGATATTGACCTCGATGAGGTCTGTCAGCCTGTTCTTGGGCGCGAACTCTTCCAGGTAGATCGATGCTGCAACGCCGATCGGAAGGGCAAGCGCCAGGACGATCAGCATCATATAGAGCGAACCGAGGGCAGCGACGCCGATGCCCGCAGCTTCAGGCCGGCTCGATGCGCCATAGGTGAACAGGCCGGTGTTGAACTGCTTGGCCATGGCACCGGTCTCGGACAGCTTTTTCATCCATTCGAGTTGCTGGTCCTTCACCTTGCGGTTGGCCTCGGCAACGGTCAGGTCGATCTGCCCCTTGTTGGCGCTGTCGATATTGCCTTCCGCCAGCAGGGAGACATTGGCAGTCGTGCCGATGAGTGTGGGATTGGCAACGACCAGATCGCGAAGCTGCGTCCGGGCGCTTGCCGAGACCATGTCCGTCGCCTGCTTGACGAGCGGCTTGTTGGCGGGATCGATATCGAGAGCCTTGACCAGCGCATCGCGCACCAGAAGCGGATAGTTCGCCGTCATCAGCTTGGTGGGATTTGCACCACGCTCGTTCTTCGGATCGATGATCTTTTCCGAAAACTCGATCGGCAGCGTGATCGCCGTCTGCTGGAAGGCCGTGTAGCCCTTGGAGACGACAGTCCACAAAAGAACGAACAGGAAGAACAGACCGATCAGGATGGCGATGAGCCCATAAGCCTTGAAGCGGCGTTCGGCAGCGTAGCGCTTCTTGATGCCGATATCGCGTCTTGCCTGCGCCGGGCGCACGAAGGAGGACTGTACGGAGGATGTCATGTCGGTCATTCGTACTGTTCCCGATACTTGCGCACGATGTAGAGTGCATAGATGTTGAGGCAGAGCGTGATGGCAAACAGTGTGATGCCCAGCGCGAACGCCACCAGTGTCTGCGGCGAGTTGAACTCGAGGTCGCCCGTCAGCTGATTGACGATCTTGACGGTGACCGTGGTCATCGCTTCGAACGGGTTGAGCTGCATGCGGGCAGCAACACCTGCAGCCAGCACCACGATCATGGTTTCACCGACAGCACGCGAGGCCGTCAGCAGCAAGGCGCCGACGATACCGGGCAGAGCAGCCGGCAGGATAACGCGCTTGATGGTTTCGGAGCGTGTGGCGCCGAGGCCGAGCGAACCGTCACGCAGCGAGCGCGGCACCTGCGTAATGATGTCGTCCGACAGCGACGACACGAACGGGATCAGCATGATGCCCATGACGAGACCGGCGGTGAGAACGCTCTGCGCCTGGATGAAGTTAACGTAGTTCCCGGTGACCAGGCCGTTCAGCTCAGCGGAGATATCGCGCAGGAAAGGCCCGACCGTCACCAGCGCGAAGAAGCCGTAGACGATGGTCGGGATGCCGGCGAGAATTTCAAGGAGCGGCTTGGCAATGCCGCGGACCGCAGGCTTTGCGTACTCGGCCATGTAGATGGCGGCGAACAGGCCGACAGGCACCGCAAACAGCATGGCGACGAAAGCGATGTAGAGGGTGCCGGCCAGAAGCGGCAGAAGTCCGAACTGTCCTTCCGTGCCACCGCTGCCCGCAGCCGAGAACCGCGGATCCCAGACCGTGCCGAAGAAGAACGCGCTGGGGGATACCGACTGGAAGAAGCGGATCGCCTCAGACAGCATGGAGCCGACGATACCGACTGTCGTCAGGATCGCGATGGAAGATGCCACCAGGAGGGCACCGAGCATGACGCGCTCGACCCGGTTTCTGGCCCGGAACGGCGCGCTGATGCCGCGAATGGCGAAAACGGCGCCGGCGATCGCGATGATCAGCACGACGGCGCTCATTGTCCACCGGCTGCCATCCTTCAGAGAGTTGTACTGCTGCGCTGCCTCGACCATGTAAGGCTCGCCGGCATTTGCCATCGGCACGCCCTTGGCCGCCAAGGCATCGCGAAGGTTGCTGGAGCCACTTGTGACGGCCGCAAGTTCGTCGCTGTTCAGCAGCTTCAAGCCGTTGGCGACCTGCATGACCTGACCGAGCATGAGTTCGGTGGTCGCGCCGCCCTGGCTGCGCACATTCTCCGGCAAAGCAGTTCGAACGGAATTTTCAACGAAAAACGGGCTGGCGATCAGCCAGACGGCAAGAACGAACGCAGCCGGCAAAACCGCCCAGATGGCAACATAGACGCCATGATAACCGGGAAGCGAATGCAGGGCGGAAAGTTTGCCTTTGGAGCTGGCCATCGCCCGTGCGCGGCCGGCAAAATACGCCGCAAGGCCAACGATCAAAATGATCAAAAGAATAAGAGAAGTGCTCATCGATATGTCCCCCCGGCCTTGTCAAACATGAAAGCCGGCAAATCCGCATACTCGGGAGGTCCGGCACGGCAAAACTGCCGTGCCGGATTTTTGAGGTGTATTAGAGCATGTTGCCGTCGGTGAAGGCCTTGCGGTCAGCTTCGCGCTCGGCGTCCGGAGCCGGAACGAGACCATAGGCAGCCAGCGGGCTATCCGGGCCGACCATCTGGTCGTCGAGGAAGAATTCAACATATTCCTTCAGGCCCGGGATAACGCCGAGGTGAGCCTTCTTGACGTAGAAGAACAGCGGGCGGGAAACCGGATATTCGCCCGAAGCAATCGTTTCGACCGACGGAACGATACCGCTGACGGTCGCAACCTTCAGCTTGTCAGCGTTGTTTTCATAGAAGGACAGGCCGAAAACGCCGATACCGTTCTTGTTGGAAGCGATACGAGCGAGTGTTTCGGTGTAGTCGCCGTCGATATCGATCGCCAGACCGTCCTTACGAACAGCGATGCACTTCTTGGCAGCTTCCTTTGCGTCGGGAATAAGAGCCTTGATGGCGACGTCAGCACCCGCGTCCTTGCAGCCGTGGGCCAGCATCTTTTCGTCGAAGACTTCGCGCGTGCCGTGCTTTTCGCCCGGGATGTAAGCGGCGATTTCAACGTCCGGCAGGTCCTTGTTGACTTCCGACCACTTCTTGTAAGGGTTGGCAACGAGCTTGCCGTCGACAACCAGTTCAGCGGCGAGCGCCAGGTAGAGGTCCTTCGGGACGAGCTTCAGATCGGCATTGCCCTTATCCGTTGCGAAGACGATGCCGTCATAACCGATCTTGACTTCCTGGACTTCAGTGACGCCGGCTGCCTTGCAGGTTTCCAGCTCGCTGTCCTTGATCTTGCGCGATGCGTTGGCGATATCGATCGTGTCCGGGCCAACGCCCTTGCAGAATTCCTTCAGGCCGGCACCGGTGCCGCCGGATTCAACAACCGGGGTCTTGAAGTCGGGGAAGGTTTCGCCGAACGTTTCGGCAACAATCTTTGCGTAGGGAAGAACGGTCGAGGAACCGGCAACCTGGATCTGGTCGCGAGCAATGGCAACGCCAGCAAAAGCGGCGGATGCAACCAGAGCTGCAACAGTAAGTTTCAAGGACTTCATCAGAATACTCCCATAATGGGCTTGTGTGGGTGCGCTTTTCACCAGCGCTCGCTTTCGCCGTGTCGATCGGCCGCCCTAGTTAGCGCCCGATGCCCACACCTTTTATGTCAACTTGACGAAACATTTGTGACATATCAACTATTTGAAATAACTGTGTATTTTTGACATGTGACTTTTCAGGCGATGGGTTTGTGTCAAAACCTCACCGTAAAGACCGTACCCTTGCCGACTTCGGACTGAACCAGCAGTCTGGCGCGATGCCGGGTCAAGATATGCTTGACGATGGCAAGCCCCAGACCGGTGCCTTTTTTCGATCGGCTGGCTTCGACGTTAACCCGATAGAATCGTTCGGTGATCCGCGGAACGTGCTCCGCCGCAATGCCAGGCCCGTGATCGCGAACCGAAACCTCTGCGGGCGCATCGCCACCACCTGAAAGCGCGACCTCGACCTTTTTGCCCTCCTGGCCGTATTTGCAGGCATTTTCGATCAGGTTCTCGAACACTTCCGTCAACTCGTCGCGATCCCCCTGCACGATCACCGGATCATCCGGCACGATCAGTGAAATCTCGACACCGACATCCTCGGCAAGCGGCGACAGCGTATCGAGAACATGGCCGAGCAGCGGCGCCAGGTTGATCGCCTCGTCCGGCGCAATATGGGATTTCAACTCCAGCCGCGACAAAGACAGGAGATCATCGACCAGCCGGCTCATCCGTGTCGCCTGTTCATGCATGATACCGAGGAACTTTTCGTGCGCCTTCTGGTCGTTTCGCGCAGGGCCCTGCAACGTCTCGATAAAACCGCGCAACGAGGCCAATGGTGTCCTCAACTCGTGGCTCGCGTTGGCGACGAAATCGGACCGCATCCGGTCGATGCGCCGCGCCTGGGAAATATCGCGGTAGGACAGGATGTAAAGCCGCTCATCGGCCCGTTGGCCGATCTCCGCCGGCGCGACCCGAACGATATAGACCGCCTCGGATGGGAAGCGTTCCGAATGTTCTATCTGGTTGACCTTGCCGGTGACGATGGTTTCGCGGACCATATCGAGTATGCCGGGCGAACGGACCCTGGCCGACAGGTCGGTGTTCGGCGGGATGGTGCCGAAGGCTTTTTCCGCCGCCTGGTTCTGCAAAAGGACGGTTTCATCCGGCGCCACCACCAAAATGGGGGTGTCGAGCGCATTGAAGGCCGTCGCAAGTATCCCGAAATCCGTTTCCTTCACCACAGAGGGCGCCACTGCCGGTACGGGCGGCTTGGGATCGGTGGACCGATTGAACAGGACGATCATCCAGACGAGCCAGAACAGCAGCACGGCTGCCGTATGAATACCGAAGAGAACAAGACCTCCGGCGGCGGCAACGGACAGGCCGATGACCCACATCTCCGACCTGGCTGTCGTCTTCAGGCGCTCCCAGACTGTTTTTGTATTTTCCAAAATCTTCTCACGTGCACGGTGCAATTGACCGGTGATAGCGGAGGTTCATGACATGATTTTCACGGCATGCTTGAATTCGCAATGCAATTGTGGCCTCCTCCCGTGAAATCGGCGGCCGGCCGTACAATGCATTCAGCGAGGATACGCCATGGCGGATATGGAAGAAAACAAGCCGGTCGAGCTGGTGATCAATGGCAAGAACCGGGTTTTCGACATCGACAATCCGAAGCTGCCCGACTGGATCGACGACAAGGCGCTGGCTTCGGGAGACTTTCCCTACGAGAAAAAATTCGACGGCGACGACTATGACGATCTTCTCGAAAAACTGCAGATCGAATTGGTGAAGGTCCAGTTCTGGCTGCAGGCAACCGGAAAACGTGTGATCGCCCTGTTCGAGGGGCGCGATGCGGCCGGCAAGGGCGGCTCCATCTACGCCATCCGGTCCTATATCAACCCCCGCTCCGCCCGCGTTGTTGCGCTGCCCAAACCAACCGAAACCGAACGGGGGCAGTGGTATTATCAACGTTACATCTCGCATTTCCCGACCGCCGGTGAATTCGTGATGTTCGACCGCTCCTGGTACAATCGCGGCGGCGTCGAACCGGTCATGGGGTTCTGCACACCCGATCAACACAAGAAGTTCCTGAGCCAGACGCCCCGGCTGGAGAAGCTGATTACGGGCGACGAGATTTTCTTTTTCAAGTTCTGGCTGGATATCGGCCGCGAGATGCAATTGAAACGGTTCCACGACCGCCGTCACGATCCGTTGAAGGTCTGGAAGCTCTCGCCGATGGATATCGCAGCTTTGACGAAATGGGACGATTACACCGAGGCGCGCGACACCATGCTGCGGGAGACGCATACGGAGCACGCGCCCTGGACCGTCGTTCGCGCCAACGACAAGAAGCGCGCGCACCTGAACCTCATCCGCCACCTTCTGAATTCACTCGACTATGATGGCAAGGACAAGAGCGCGATCGGCGAGATCGACGGCAAGATCCTCGGCTTCGGCCACGGCTTCGTAAAATAGCCGCGGCTTCGCAGTAGAGCCGGAAAATCCTATTGGCCGGGCAGTATCCGGACCGCAAAGACGTTGAGGCCGTTGCCGGAACCGGTGACATCGCTGTTGATGAGGATATGGCCGGGTGAACTCGGCGCAAGGCTGCGCTCGAACGTCACCTGGAACAGCATGTCGCTCTTTTCCTCATTCACCGTGAACCGGTGACGGCCGCAATCGCCGAGCGAGGAAAAATCGCATTCGACGGAAAACTGCGTCTGCTTGCCGGTGTCGGCCTGGACGCTCACGGCAACGGTCGATGTCTTGCCGGAAATCTGCGCAAGCACCGAAGCCGGTATCTCGATTGACACGTTACCGCCGGCATCCGCCGTTGCCGATGTGATATGAAGGCGCGTGCCGCGCTCGTCGCTGACAGGATCGGCAGTGGCGCCGCTGCCCGCCTTGACATTGCCCGCATCTGTGGGCGTGAAGACATCAAGCCAATCGCCGGAGAAACCCGACTGCGCTCCAAGCGTCTTCAGGCCCGCCTCGGCATCGAAATCCTCCGATTGCACCGTCGCGGGCGGATTGGCGACACCGGTATCGCGCTCCGCCGCCGACTTCAAAAGCCCGCTGGTTTCAACCCACCAGGCCGCCATGACAAAGGCAGCGACCAGCGTCGTCACCACCATGACGAAGGAGAGAAAGCTTCCCCGCTTGCGCCGGCGCGGTTTTGCCGCTGCTGTTTCGGCTTTGGCAGCCTTGCCGCGTTTGCCGGTAACCGGTGCAGCGGGTGCTGCTTCGGCAACACGCTGTCCTTCGCGGCGCTCCGGGCGCAAGCCCGCAAGCCCGCCATCGGCGACAGGGCCGCTGCCCAAATCGTCACTTCGTTCGGGCGGCATGTGGATGTCGTGATCAAGCGCCGCCGAAGGCACCGGGCTCTGGCGGTCCGCAGCCTCGGCGCGGATCGGTGGCGGCACGGACGCGGCCGCCTTCAGGCTGGCCCGCTCCTCCAGCTCGATGGCGTGGATGACGGCTTCCAGCCGGTGGCGCTGCTGGGCGATCACCTCGGGATCGTGCACATCCTGTTTTCGAAGGCCAGCCTCAAGCGCGTTGCGCGCCGATTGATAGATCCGCGCGCGCGTTTCGGAATTCGCCCTCTCGGAGCGTTCCAGCGCATGTCTGATGGCAGTTTCCAGTCCGCTCACTATTCGTCCTTCTTGGTGCAGGCATTCCGCAATCCTGCAAAAGCATGCCGCGCCCCGGGCAAAGCCGCCCGGCCGCGCAGACATGCAATCAAATCTTGCCCCGAAGCCTGGCGCCCTACAGCGCCGCGCGCCATTCATGACGCGCAAAGGTCGCTGTAGCGCTTTTAAATCTGCCGCATAATTTTTTCTTAAGTCGATTCCGACTTAAGGAATTATGCAGTAGCCGGGCCTCGATGCTACAAGCCATCCGCCATTGTGCCAGACGATCGCTCCGGCCGCTTTTGGATGTGTTAACAATTGGGTAACGGTTGACGCCCCGATCTGCAAGCCTTGCGCAGCAAACTGACTGCCAGCGCCGGGGAAAACCCGGAGCTTTTTCGCGTATCCGGGGGCTTCAACCGAAACAAAGCGGCTTTGCAAAACACAAAGCCGCTGCTAAAGTTCTTACGTTTACGGAAACGTCAAAGAACAAACCGGGAGTGAATTTTGTCCCTGCCAGCCATTCTCAACGGCACAACGCGGCTGCCCGTCGTCGCCGCGCCGCTTTTCATCATATCGCATCCGGCCCTGACGCTGGCACAGTGCAAAGCCGGCGTTGTCGGTTCGTTTCCGGCGCTCAACGCCCGGCCGGAAGCCCAGCTGGATGAATGGCTGGCCGAGATTACCGAAGACCTTGGCGCCTACAACAGCCGCAACCCCGGCGCGCCGGCTGCCCCCTTTGCCGTCAACCAGATTGTCCACAAGTCCAACCGGCGGCTCGAACACGATCTGATGCTCTGCGTCAAATACAAGGTTCCGATCGTCATTTCGTCGCTGGGCGCCGTGCCCGAGGTCAACGCGGCGATCCACTCCTATGGCGGTATCGTGCTGCATGACGTGATCAACAACCGCCACGCCAGCTCGGCCATCCGCAAGGGCGCCGACGGGCTGATCGCGGTTGCGGCCGGCGCAGGCGGCCATGCAGGCACACTGTCGCCCTTCGCCCTCGTTCAGGAGATCCGCACCTGGTTTGACGGGCCGTTGCTGCTGTCCGGAGCGATATCCACCGGCGGCGCGATTTTGGCCGCGCAGGCGATGGGTGCCGACATGGCCTATATCGGCTCGCCCTTCATCGCCACCACGGAAGCGCGCGCCAGCGACGCCTACAAGCAGATGCTCGTCGACAGCAGCGCCAGCGACATCGTCTATTCCAATTATTTCACCGGCATCGCCGGCAACTACCTCAAGCCGTCGATCATAGCGGCGGGCATGGACCCCGATCACCTGCCGGAAGCCGACCCGTCCAAGATGGATTTCGAGACGGCGACAACCGGCGCCAAGGCCTGGAAGGATATCTGGGGCTGCGGCCAGGGCATCGGCGCCGTGACGGAGATCACCCCCACCGCCAGCCTCGTCGACCGGCTCACCCTGGAATATGCGGCGGCGAGACAAAGGCTGGCGGTGTAAAAAGCACCCTTCCGATTGCCCCAAGCTTTTTTCCTGTTCTTAAAACTGATGGCTTGAAATCGCATCGGTTTGCAGGTATCAGCCCCTCACACATCGTTTCGCGGCACCGCGGAACGCATGCTGGCCGCTTTAGCTCAGGTGGTAGAGCACATCATTCGTAATGATGGGGTCGCAGGTTCGAGTCCTGCAAGCGGCACCAGTTACCCCCCTTGTAAAAGACACTTTCCCGAGGCTGCTATTCCTCCTCCGAGAGGCCGCTCGCAGGTTGGGTCGCCGCAGCCCGTCAAATTTACCACATTTCTGAACTCCTCGGCGTCTAGGAATGGGTGAAGGCACATCGCCCGTTTCCCCCGTGACTTCGGGAAGAAGCGAATGCCAATTCGGCCCTCGCGCGCGCGTGTTTGTCCGAGAATCCAAATCGGCAATGATTGGTGAACACGCTTCCTCGGCTACTTGGACTGATATTCCAGTCTATTGTTATCCAGGCGGAATGGCTGGATTTAGTCCGTCAGGCGGTAATAGGGGTCTTCTCGATAGGTTGCGCCGACATAGCAGTTTGTCCCGAAGCACCTTGGGCTTCTGCGGTCCCTTGCCGGATAATAAGCCTGCTGCCGTATATTTCGATGATGATAACCGGCCTTCGGCGCAATGTGATAATCGTAGCGCTCGATAACGACTTGCTCTCGATAAACGGTTATCGGTCTATCCTCATAATAGCCGTATCTCCCGTCATCGACACAGCCAGTTAATGTTGCAGCGGACACTCCGAGCATACCGGAAATGATGAACAGCTTGCGGCTCATGCTGACCTCCTGGCTTGAGAAATGGCGCGATGCCAAAACATGGCAAGTCCTGTCTTCTTTGCTTTTATGGCACGACAGTCCTCAATCCGGAAAGGCCAACACATCCCATTCCAGATCGGACATCACCCTGGCTTCCAATATTACATGCTCACTGAAAAGGTGCGCGTTTTCAGCCAACAGCCGGCGGGCAGCTATGACCGCCGCTTTCCGACCTATACACCGCTCACGGAGCGCTCGAAATGTCGCCACGCTGCGCGCCCTGACGCCCCTTCAAGCCCGGCGCAAGCGACGCGCCGTATCCGTGTCCTGATCACCGGCATGATGCCGGGTAGCAGAGGACAATGACATGTCGAACATCATCGAATATTCAGCCGATACCAATGACGCGGCCATCGCGCTTTTCCTGCAGGACGAGAACGGCGACAAGCTGACCGATATTCTGGTGGACGCGCTTGATGAGGCCTTCCGGATCCTGCGCGATGAATTGGTTTCGGGACCGCTGAACTAGCGCTTTCCAGCCTACTCCGGCTTTTCAAAGCGCAAACGAACCCAAAATGCCTTACCTCACTGCTGCATAAATGAAGTGCGACAGCGACCTTTGCCCGTCATACGTGACGCGCGGCGCTGGATGATCTCCTGGCACGCAGAGCACCCGCGACCGCGGCTGCTGCGGAAAACATGGTTAATTTTTTAACTATTTTCCGGCTATCAGCGGAACGGTTCGGCGGATCGGCCGCTGATGCGAAAACCCGGGAGGACTTTCGATGATCTTCAATTTGCTCAAGCGCAAGCGCGGCGAACAGGCAGAGATGGGCACCGCAGAGACGGGCACCTATGCCGATGGGATTTTCGAACTGCCGGCGCTCGAGATCAAGACCGAACCGCGGCGCCTTCGCGGCCATATGGCCCATCAACGCGACTATGGCAGCGACCGGACCATCGCGCCTATTCCCGCCGGATTTGCTACTGCATAATTCCTTGGATCGGAATCGACTTAAGGAAATTATGCAGCAAATTTCAGGTGTTACAGCGAACCTTTGCGCGTCGTGAATGACGCACGGCGCTGTGTCCTTCGTCCGGCAGGAATGCCAATGTGCGGGACGTTCAGGCGCGCGGCTTCAACTTCATGTGGCGGTTGACGTCCTTGTAGAGCAGGTAGCGGAATTTTCCCGGCCCACCGGCATAGCAGGCCTGCGGGCAGAAAGCGCGCAGCCACATATAGTCGCCCGCCTCGACCTCCACCCAATCCTGGTTAAGCCGGTAGACGGCCTTGCCCTCCAGCACATAGAGCCCATGCTCCATGACATGGGTTTCTGCGAACGGGATCACGGCGCCCGGCTCGAAGGTGACGATCGTCACATGCATGTCGTGACGCAGGTCGTTAGGATCGACGAAACGCGTCGTCGCCCATTTGCCCTCGGTGCCGGCCATCGGCGATGGCGCGATGTCGGCCTCGTTGAGGAAAAGGGCCGCCGGTGCGTCGAGGCCATCGACGGCTTCATAGGCCTTGCGGATCCAGTGAAACCGCACCGTCCCGCCGCTGGTATTGCGTACAGACCATTTGCTGGCCGGCGGAATGAAGGCGTAGCCACCTGGACGCATCTGATGCGCCTTGCCATCCAGCGTCACGGTCAGTTCGCCCTCGACGATGAACAGCACACCTTCGGCGCCCGCGTCGAGTTCCGGCCGGTCACTGCCGCCACCCGGGGCCACTTCCATGATATATTGCGAGAAGGTCTCGGCAAAACCGGAGAGCGGCCGCGACAGCACCCAGAGCCGGGTGTTTTCCCAGAACGGCAGGAAGCTGGTGACGATGTCCATCATCACGCCCTTGGGAATGATGGCATAGGCTTCGGTGAAGACGGCGCGGTCCGTCAAAAGCTGGGTCTGCGCGGGCGCGCCGCCCTGCGGGGCGTAATAAGTGCGGTTCATTTGCTTCCCTGAACGTTCGAATGGATCGGCCTCGACGGTGGCCATCAGGCACAGAGAACCATTAGCGGAACACGGCGTTGAGATCACGCGACAATTCCCTCCGATTCGTGAATTCACTTTCGCACAGGAGAAGAAAATCAGCGGATATGATGCGGATCGTCAGGCGCGGCCCGTCCTTATGCGCAAGACAGAGCGGCGGCGGCTTCGGCGTTCTTGCAAGCATGATCAAGCCCGTTTCGGACCGGCCGGGCGATACGCCCAGCCCTATTTATTGATCGTGTTTGGCGGCGCAGGCGTCGTGACCTCCCGCAGCCATTCCCGCCAGATCGAAACGAGCAACGCCATCAGCACCGGCCCGACGAACAGGCCGAGGAACCCCATGGTCTTGACGCCCCCGACGAGCCCGAAGAAGGTCGGCAGGAAGGGCAGCTTGATCGGTCCGCCGACCAGCCTCGGGCGCAGCGTCTTGTCGACGATGAAAAGCTCGATGGTTCCCCAGGCAAACAGCGCGAGCGCGGCGAAAGGCGATCCGCTGGCAAAGAGATAGATCGACACCAGCGTAAAGCACAGCGGTGCGCCGCCGGGCACAAGCGCCATGATGCCGGTGATGATGCCCAAGGTAACGGGGGACGGAACGCCTGCCATCCAGTAGGCGACGCCAAGCACGATGCCCTCGCCGATGGCGATAACCCCCATGCCGGTTACCGTCGAGCTGATGGTCAAGGGCACGATGCGCGAGACGCGTTCCCAGCGCATCGGCAGAATGCGTTCGCCGAGATCATCGAGCTGCGCCACG
The DNA here is from genome assembly GCF_056405855.1 of Pararhizobium sp. P1_E7. Classification (NCBI taxonomy): domain Bacteria; kingdom Pseudomonadati; phylum Pseudomonadota; class Alphaproteobacteria; order Hyphomicrobiales; family Rhizobiaceae; genus Pararhizobium; species Pararhizobium sp. P1_E7. The sequence continues at coordinate 22,343 of NZ_JBFUBH010000032.1, forward strand.
AGTTTCTCGCCGTCGCGATAGACGAAGAACAGCGTGATCAGCATGAAAAGAAGCGTCAGGAACGACTGGAACGCCGACGCACCGACGACGAGCACGCCGCGGTAGATGTTGCCGATATTGGAGCCGCTGACCAGCTGAACCAGTTCGCCGATCGCGCCTGGATGGCCGACATATTTCGCCCATTGCTGACCAAGCCAGACGCCGAGGCCGGGGATCTGTGTCAACCACACCGGCACCGGCGCGCCGGCAACATTCGTCTCGATGGTCCAGGCCACCCAGTCGCGGACTTCATCGACGGCATAGACGGCGGCAAGCGAGATCGGCGCGACGATAAAGGAAATCACCGCAATAATGGCGATCGTCGCTCCAATCGTCCGGTTGCCTCCGATGGCGCCAAGAAGCCAGCGGTAAATCGGCCAGCTGGCAAAGCCGATGACAAGCGCCGCAAGCACCGGCACGAGAAAGCCGTGAAAGAAATAGACGCCTGCGAGCAGGACAAAGACCAGAAGCCAGCGCGCAGCCGCAATCGGGCCGACAAGCGCGGAACGTTCATAGGCTGTACGGCCGAACAGTCGCGGTTCCGACGGCAGTTCGCCCCGTTCACGGTTGCTCAGTTGCAAAAAGCGTTCCTCCTAAACAGCGACCCTTGCGCGTCATGAATGACGTGCGGCGCTGTCGTATCATTCAAGATGACAGCAAAACCCACGGCTTGCCAGCGTGTTTCATTCGTGTGCGGCTTGTCCGCGGCAAACCGGCCAGCACGCTGGCATAGGTAAGTATGACCGCATGGTCAACACAAGCGGATGACAAACGATTTTCGCTGGGAAAAACAGCAGCCGGACGGGGAGACATTCCAGGTAAAGTTACCCTTGGCTGGCCACTGCCGCCTTCGGCCGGTCGAGGAAAACTGACGCCAGGAAAATGCCGATCCCGGCCACCGACATCATCGCGCCGACAAGGCCGGTCGATGTCCAGCCATAACCGGCTGCAATGGACAGGCCGCCGAGCCAGGCGCCGAGTGCATTGGCGAGATTGAAGGCGGAATGGCTCAGCGCCGCAGCCAGCGTCTGCGCCTTGCCCGCCACATCCATCAGCCGCATCTGAATCCCGGGCACGACGGCAAAGCCGCCACCGATAAAGAGAACGTTGATCACCGCCATCCAGGGGGTCGTCATGGTGAAATAGAACAGCACATAGGCGACGAGGTTGAAGACCAGCGCAATGCCGATGGCCGGCATCAGCTTCCAGTCGGCAAGCCGCGAGCCAACGATATTGCCGAGGATCATGCCGGCTCCGAAGACCGAAAGCAGGACCGGCACAGTTCCAAGCGATACGCCAGCAACTTCGGTGAGGGCCGGGGTAATATAGCTGAAGACCGAGAACATGCCGCCACAGCCGATGGCGCAGATGCCAAGCGTCAGCCAGACCTGGGATTTGCCGAGAGCGCCAAGCTCCGTTAGCGGCGTTGCGGCCGGATCGGCCCTGTCTTTCGGGACGAAGAGCCAGGTGAGAACAACCGTCAGCACGCTGATGGCGCCGACAATGGCGAAGGCTGCGCGCCAGCCAAGCGCCTGGCCGAACCAGGCGGCAAGCGGCGTGCCAAGCAGGGTGGCGACGGTCAGGCCCATCATGACGCGGCCGATGGCGCGCGCCCGCTGGTGCGGGGCCGCCATGCCGGCGGCAACCAGCGCCGCGACGCCGAAATAGGCACCATGCGGCAGGCCGGCGAGAAACCGGGCCGCGACCAAAAGATCAAAACTATCCGCGGCGGCGCTGGCAAGGTTGCCAAGCGCAAACAGGCTCATCAGTGCAAGCAGCACAGTATGCCTCGAAACCCTTGCGGCAAGCACCGCGATCAGTGGCGCGCCGACGACAACGCCGATCGCATAGGCGCTGATGACGTGGCCGGCATAGGGAACCGAAACCGAAAGATCGCCGGCGACCTGAGGCAAAAGCCCCATGATGGCGAATTCACCGGTGCCGATGCCGAAGCCGCCGACAGCCAGGGCCAATTCAGCAGGGGACATGCCGCCCCAGCGGGCGGCCTGAATGGAAGAAAGAGCGTCGTCGGACATGGGAAGACCTGCCTGGAGCCGCATCGGCCCGAAGGATTTTCGTTCTGGAATGGGAAACCGAGGCGGAAGCGGGAGGAGGCCTTGGCGCTGTTGCAATGCAGTATACCTTTTTGCGCCTGCTCGCAAAGGGAATGACGCGGATATATGCCACGAAATCTGGCCCCGAAATCTGGCCAGATGCGCGTCGCGTATTGACGTTTACGTCAAGGTTATATAATCCGGAATGTGCTTGATGGAGCGCAACAAAAGCTTCATCCTGAGCAGCGAGGAATCTGGAGGGATTTTTCGCTTGTGCACAACACGTTGGCCGCAGACATTTTCGGACAGGGTTGCGCATGGAAAAGGGAGGCACGGTGCGCTCTTTTTGCAGCGCGGCGACGGATGGGAGAGAGACGATGCCTGACACATTGATGCAGACGCCTGCCCCGCAAGCGGGCAAGCCCTGGCTGCAATCCTACCCCCCCGGAATGCCGGCCGATATTGCGCCCCTGCCCTACAATTCGATCGGCGACCTCTTCGCGCAGTCCTGCAAGAAATATGCGACGCGCGCCGCCTTTACCTGCATGGGCAAGACGCTGACCTTCGGCGACCTGGATGCGCAAAGCAGAAAGATCGGCGCATGGCTGCAATCGACCGGCCTTGCCAAGGGCGACCGCGTTGCCGTGATGATGCCGAATATCCTGCAGAACCCGGTGATCGTCTTCGGCATCCTTCGGGCCGGTTATACCGTCGTCAACGTCAATCCGCTCTATACGCCGCGCGAACTGGAACACCAGTTGAGGGACTCCGGCGCCAAGGCGATCTTCGTTCTGGAAAACTTCGCCCATACCGTCGAGCAGGTGGCGGCACGCACCGATCTGAAGCACACCGTTGTTACCACCATGGGCGATCTTCTCGGGCTCAAGGGCCTGATCGTCAATATCGTCGTGCGCAGGGTGAAGAAGCTGGTGCCCGCCTGGTCGCTGCCGGGGCATCTGATGTTCAAGGCGGCGCTGTCAAAGGGTGCAGGCGCAACACTCAAGCCCGTCGACGTAAAGCCCGGCGATGTCGCCTTCCTGCAATATACCGGCGGCACGACCGGCGTCTCCAAGGGTGCGACACTCACCCATTCCAACCTCTTGTCGAACATGGCACAGATGGGCCTGTGGCTGGAGACTGCGTTTCTCAGAAAGACGCGGCCGGAGCGGCTTGTATTTCTCTGCGCCCTGCCGCTCTACCATATTTTCGCGTTGACGGTGAACTCGCTGATGGGCCTGAGCACAGGCGGCGAGAACATACTGATCCCCAACCCGCGCGATATCCCGGCTTTCGTCAAGGAAATCGCCAAGTACCGGATCAATATCTTCCCTGGCCTTAACACCCTCTTCAACGCCCTGATGAACAATGCCGAATTCCAGAAGCTGGACCTCTCCGATCTGGCGCTGACCTTCGGCGGCGGCATGGCGGTGCAGCGCCCGGTCGCAGAACGTTGGGAGAAGATGACGGGTTCGCCGATCAAGGAAGGCTACGGCCTGTCGGAAACATCCCCGGTCGCCACCGCCAACCGGCTCGACGGCAATGACTTCACAGGCACGATCGGCCTGCCGCTGCCCTCGACCGACGTCGAGATCCGTGACGAGGACGGCAACACGCTGCCGCTCGGCGATATCGGCGAAATCTGCATCCGCGGACCGCAGGTGATGGCCGGCTATTGGCAGCGCCCGGATGAAACCGCCAAGGCCATTTCCCCCGACGGCTTTTTCCGCTCGGGCGATATCGGCTTCATGAACCCGGAAGGGCTGGTCAAGATCGTCGACCGGAAGAAGGACATGATTCTCGTCTCCGGCTTCAACGTCTTCCCCAACGAGATCGAGGAAGTGGCCATGACCCTTGCCGGCATTCTCGAATGTGCCGCCATCGGCGTGCCGGACGAGCATTCCGGCGAAGCCGTGAAGCTGTTCGTCGTCAAGAGGGATCCGAACCTTACCGAAGCCGACGTCAAGGCGCATTGCGCGGCCAACCTCACCAACTACAAGCGGCCGAGGTTCGTCGAATTCCGCACCGAACTGCCGAAATCGAATGTTGGCAAGATCCTGCGCAAGGATCTGCGCGGGTAGGAATGCTGAGCGGGCCTGCTGCGCTCCTTGTCAGAAAGCCGCAAAACCTCTATTTTGCTGGAGTGGTGACTGGAGCGCGAACTCCAGCCACCGTTTGCTTAGTTAAAGAATTGGACCCGCACGGTGATTAACCAGCTCGGGCGGGTTTTTCTTATGCCAAGCGTGACGCTAGATGGTCGCAACCACATAGATCACCTCCACATTCAAGGACTGGGCTGCGTCCTGCTACAGTCCGGGAAGCCCATCCGCCCGGATGCGCCAGCTGGCATGGCGTTGCTGCTTTCGCCCTCGAACGCCTCAAACACTACTGCGACTCGACACTTTTGCAACCACAAGGCGATTTCCTTTTGTGGGCAAAAAAGTGGGAAGCGGCTTTTTATGAGGACGCTCTTGATTTGCTAAGGGCAAAGCGACTAGCTATCGCAACCCTCCGCGATGCAAGGAACCTGCCATGAGCGCGCTTGTCGACCAGCTGAAATCCACCGTTTCCGAGACCAACGCAACCGACATCCGGTCGGCTTTTGCGAGCGATCCCAAGCGCTTCGCCAAATACAGCGTCACGCTTGACGACATGCTGTTCGATTTTTCGAAATGCGCCGTGAATGACAAGGTTCTCGACGGGCTGGAGGCGATCGCCAAGGCTGCCAGGGTCACTGACAAGCGCGATGCGATGTTTGCCGGCGATATCATCAACATCACCGAAGGCCGCGCTGTTCTGCATACGGCATTGCGCAACCGCTCCAACACGCCGGTACTGGTCGATGGCAAGGACGTTATGCCGGATATCAACGCCGTTCTTGCGGCCATGGGTACCTTTTCCGACGGCATCCGCTCAGGCGCGCTGAAGGGTGCGACCGGCAGGAAGATCACCGACGTCGTCAATATCGGTATCGGCGGCTCGGACCTCGGCCCCGTCATGGCGACGCTGGCCCTGGCGCCCGATCACGATGGCCCGCGCCTGCATTTCGTCTCCAATATCGACGGCGCCCATATTGCCGACACACTGAAGCTGCTGGACGCCGAAACCTCCCTGTTCATCGTCGCCTCGAAGACCTTTACCACCATCGAGACGATGACCAATGCGGCGACCGCGCGCGCCTTCATCGCCGGGAAGCTCGGGGAAAAGGCCGTCGGCCATCATTTCTGCGCAGTCTCCACGGCGCTCGACAAGGTCGCCGCCTTCGGCATCGACAGCGACCGCATCTTCGGCTTCTGGGATTGGGTCGGCGGGCGCTACTCGATCTGGTCGGCCATCGGCCTGCCGCTGATGATTGCCGTCGGCAAGGAGAATTTCGGCGAATTCCTCGCCGGCGCCCATGCGATCGACAACCATTTCCGCACAGCCCCCTTGCGCGAAAACATCCCGATGCTGCTTGGCCTGCTCGGCTTCTATCATCGCAACGTGCTCGGCTACGCGACGCGCGCCATCCTTCCCTACGATCAGCGCCTGTCGCGCTTCCCGGCCTATCTGCAGCAGCTCGACATGGAATCGAACGGCAAGGGTGTGACGCTTGACGGCTTGGCCGTCGAAGGCAATTCCGGCCCGGTCGTCTGGGGTGAGCCCGGCACCAACGGCCAGCACGCCTTCTACCAGCTGATCCACCAGGGCACGAGCATCATCCCGGCCGAATTCATGATTGCCGCCAACGGCCACGAGCCTGACCTGCGCCACCAGCATCAGCTCCTGATGGCCAATTGCCTGGCCCAGTCGGAGGCGCTGATGAAGGGCCGCACGCTTTCGGAAGCCAAGGCCCAGATGGCATCGAAGGGCCTGGACAAGGATTTCATCGAGCGTATCGCTCCGCACCGTGTCTTTCCCGGCAACCGCCCGTCGCTGACCTTCGTCTACAATCAGATGACCCCCTTTACCCTAGGCCGCCTGATCGCACTCTACGAACACCGCGTCTTCGTCGAGGGGGCCCTTTTCAACATCAATTCCTTCGACCAGTGGGGCGTCGAACTCGGCAAGGAACTGGCAACAGGCCTGCTGCCCGTCGTCGAAGGCAGGGAAAGCGCTGCCGGGTATGATTCATCGACCGCGGGGCTGGTTGCTGCCCTGCTGAAGGCTGGAAGATAACGATCGGGCAGTTCCGGCAGACCCTGATGAATACAGGCTGAATGCACAATTCAGCCTGTATTCGGACACAATGCGATATCCCTGACACTGCGTCCTCAAGCCGGAGAAATCTGCGGCGGCGCACGGGTCTAGGGCATAACGTGGAACACTATTTCTTCGATTTGCATTTCGGCAACGAACAGGTCGTCGATGAGGACGGCGTCGATCATTTCGACGTCGGATCCGCTGTCTATCACGGCCAGCGAATTGCCGACAAGATTGGCCGCGATGCCGACTACCGGTCGCTCACCGTCCATGTCCGCACAATCCAAGGCTCTGTCCTCGCGATTGTTGCCGCCTCGGCCGGCCGTGGATACGAGCAACTGGCCTTGATGGGTAGATGATGAGCCCAGCCGCCCCAGATCACGTCATACGCGAAACAGGTTTTCGCTCATGAACTTCACGAACGCCTGTATTTTCGGGGACAGATGCCGGCTGGACGGCCACAGAATGCTGAACTCGCCGACATCCTCGATATAGTCGGCCAGAACCGGTACAAGCTTTCCCTCGCCGATCTGACCGCGGATCGTGAACAGCGGCAAACAGGCAAGGCCAAGCCCTTGCTCTGCCATGCTGACGAGCGGCTCGAGCGTGCTCGCAAGGGAGGATACCGGCAGTTCCAATTTGCCCTGCCCCGGATCAAGTCTTAGCGGCCAGCGTTCGAGCTTCCCGGAAGATGGGTATTTATGATGAAGGCAGATATGGGCCGGCAGGTCCCCAGGCCTTTCAGGAATTCCGAAGCGCGCGAAATAGTCCTTCGCTCCGACGATACGATGGGAGAACTTCCCCAAAGTCCGCATCATCAGGCGGCTATCGCTTAGGTCTCCGGTTCGAACCACGGCGTCGAAACCCTCTTCGATGACATCGACCAGGCGGTCCGTGAAATCGAGATCGATGGAGACTTCCGGGAACAAACGCATGAACCTGGTGATCACCGGCATGAACAGCATTCCGGCGAGCGGCAGGCTGACGCGAAGGCGGCCACGCGGCGCGGCGAGCGTTTGCGTCAGCTCCTGCTCGGCTGCTTCTATCTCGGAAAAAATCCTGCGGCAGCGTTCGAGGAACATCGTACCCTCCGCAGTGATCGCGATGCTGCGCGTACTGCGGTGAAACAGGCGGACACCAAGTCTCTTTTCCAGACGGGCGATTGCCTTGCCGACAGCCGACGAGGAGATACCGAGAACCTCACTTGCTCCGACAAAGCTGCGGGTTTCAGCAACGATCACGAATACATTCAACGAACCGAATTTTTCCACGGTAGACGCTCCATTGCGGACATCGATGTCCGGTATCAACGGAGCCATACCCGATTTTTTCCCTCATCGTCACAAACTAAGTCTCATCCCGGCAGCATATTCCGCCGATCGTTTTGCAGATGGAGACAACGTGACCCACTCCCCAAAGGCCGAATTTCAACTCTCCCCCCAACCCACCGTGTTCGTCGTGAACGTCATTCACGCCCACCCGGGAAAACAGGATGAGGCATTCCGGATCATCCAGGATGTCGTCCACTATGTTGCCGAACGAAAGGCCGGCTTTCTTTGGAGCAACCTGTCGAAAAGCACCGATGGCAAGACCGTCGTGAATATCGAGGCAATTCACAGCGCCGACAATGTCGACGAGTTCTTTTCCGACCCGGTTTTCGTCGAGAAATTCAAATCCTTGGACGCAGTGTCGAAAAGCGAATTTCATATCTACAAGGTCTCCGAACTCGTGCTTCCTGCCATAAGCGCAACATAGGATCGACCATCGCCGGGCGCGGCTGGCTGCGCCCGGATCAGCTGACCGCCGGGAACCGCGCGCGAGACGATCGCTGGGTAGGCCGATCATCCGCCTGTCATCCAATCGTGCTCAAACGGTTCAACGGCAGCCGCCACCTGATTCGATCATCAGTCGGTGCTTGCAGGCATATGACAAAGCCGCGTCGAGGCCTTTTATGGAGAAAACAGTTCTTGTCGTCACCGATGCCTGGCACCCGCAGGTGAACGGTGTCGTACGCACGCTTGATGAGCTCGCCCGCTCCCTGAAGGAACAGGGCATTGCCATTCATTTCCTGACGCCGGAGCGTTTTGCGACCTTTCCGCTGCCCTTCTATTCCGATATCCGGCTGGCGCTTCCGATGCGGCGTCAGGTGGCAAGCGAGATCGATGCGGTTGCGCCCGACTATATCCACATCGCCACGGAGGGACCGCTTGGCCTTGTCGCGCGCGGCATTTGCCTGCGCAGGGGGCTGCCGTTCACGACGAGCTATCACACCCGGTTTCCGGAATTCGTCAGTGCCCGGCTACCCATTCCGGAGAGCTGGAGCTACTGGTGGCTGCGCCAGTTCCACAATTCCGGTAACGGCATGATGGTCGCCACCGCCTCGCTCGGGACGGAAATGGCCGCGCACGGCTTTCACAACATCAAGCGCTGGACGCGCGGCATCGATACCGCGCTCTTCGATCCGGCGCGCCGCCAGGACTTGCCGTTCCCCCGCCCGATTTTCCTCAATGTCGGTCGGGTGGCCGTCGAGAAGAACCTGCCGGCCTTCCTTGATCTCGACCTGGCGGGCAGCAAGCTTGTCGTCGGCGATGGGCCTGACCTTGCCAGCTTACGGCAGCGTTATCCGGATGTGCATTTCCTCGGCAAACGCCTGGGCACGGAACTCGCGGCGATCTATGCGTCGGCGGACGTCTTCGTCTTTCCAAGCCGGGTCGATACATTCGGCAACGTCATTCTGGAGGCGCTCGCCAGCGGCTGCCCGGTTGCCGCGTTTCCGGTCACGGCTCCGAAGGATATTCTGGGGGATGGCGGCGGCGTGCTGTCTAGCGATCTGCGCCAGGCAGCCCTTGATGCGCTGACACTGTCGCGGGAGGATGCGCGGCAAAAAGCACTGACATTCAGCTGGAGCGAATGCGCCCGGCAGTTTCTCTCAAATCTCGCCGGGGTACCTCGTAGCGCCTTTGCCGGCCGCGGCCGCAAACTGAGGTCTGCGGCTTACACGACAACGGGGAACTAAAGCCCGATCTCGTAGCTCCACGGCGGGTTTGCCCCTGCCCGCGAGACCGTGACGGCGGCGGCCTTGGCACCAAGCGCCAGCGCATCGCGGACGGCCTGTTCGCTGAGCGTAGCAACGTGTTCCTTGGTCAGCAGATTGTTCATCTTCAGCGAGGCGAGAATGCCCGCGTCGAACGTATCGCCGGCGCCGACGGTATCGACGACATCGACCTTTTCGCCCCGCACCGACACCTTGCCGCGCGCCGTATAACCATCAGCCCCTTCGGCGCCCTTGGTGATGACGACGAGTTTCGGGCCGCGCGTCAGCCACTTGGCCACCAGTTCGTCATGGGTGCCCTCTTCGCCGAACCAGTCGAGGTCCTCGTCGGAGAATTTGACGATATCGGACATCGCCGCCATGCGCAGCATGCGGGCCTTGTGGGCTTCTGCATTCTGAATGAAGCCGGGGCGAATATTCGGATCGAAGGAAATCACCCGCTTCTGATGCTCGCGTGTCATCAGCGCTTCGTAAGTCGAGCCGCACGGTTCCGGAATAAGGCTGATCGCGCCGAAATGCAGCGCCTCGCAGAAATCGCCAAGCGCCGGCAGGTGTTCCCTGGTGATCATCCGGCCGGCGGTATTCTCGTCGAAGAAGGCATAGGTTGCCGAACCGTTGACCAGTTTGACGAAGGCAACGGTGGTGTGCAGCGGCAGGGTCGCGCAGGGGCCGAAATCGACGTTGCTGGATTTCAGCGTGTCGCGCAGCATATCGCCGAACATGTCGTCGGAGAGGCCGGTGAAGAAACCGGTAGGAATGCCAAGGCGCCCGAGGGCGATTGCCGTGTTGAAGATCGCACCACCGGAATAGGGTGCAAATGCCACCTCCCCTAACGCCGTCTGGCGCGGCAGCATGTCGATCAGGGCTTCCCCACAGCAAACGATCATGGCGACGTCCTCCCCTTCAATGATTGCATTTCAATCGATTTAAGACAAACCGCACCAGAATTCCAGCACTGTTTTCAGGCCGGTGCGAGTTCGCTGACGCCGCCATTGCGGCCGGACCATTCGAGCGGCGCATTGAGGAAGGCCTCGACCTCGAACAGCGTCTTTTCATCGAACAGTTTCTGCGCCTTGGCAACGGCCAGAACATCGCGCCATGTGGCGATATTGTGCAGCGTCACGCCCTTGTCCTGCATCTCTGCGCGGGCTTTGGGGAAGATATCATAGTAGAACAGGGCAATGCCGTGATCGACCACGCCGCCGGCTGCGCGGATGGCGTCGATGAACTTGAACATCGAGCCGCCGGCCGTCGTCAGGTCCTCGATGACGAGGACGCGGGCGCCTTCCGGCATATGGCCTTCGATCTGCGCATTGCGGCCGTGGCCTTTCGGGGCCTTGCGGACATAGATCATCGGCAGCGCCAGGCGCTCGGCCAGCATCGCGGCGAAGGGAATGCCCGCCGTCTCGCCGCCGGCGATGACATCGAACTGCTCGAAACCGGCTTCACGCAACACGGTGGCTGCGGCAAAATCCATCACCGCCGAGCGGATGCGCGGATAGGAGATCAGCTTGCGGCAGTCGATATAGACCGGGCTCGCCATGCCGGACGCCAGCTTGTAGGGCTTGTCGGCACTGAAATGCACCGCCTTGATTTCCCACAGCATCTTGGCGACGAGTTCAGCCATCACGGCCTTGTCGGGAAAGGTTGTATGGATCATCTATATCTCCGCTTCACGCTTGTTGCATTATTACTTTTGCGAACCTTTTCTCGATCGCGGCCTTGATCCCTCGACGGTAGTTCCAGGCAAAGCAACAGGAATACTGAAAGATACCCTACTGACCTCCTTGTTCTGGTTCTGAGAGGTATCCTTGCCGCCCAACTCAATGCCCAAAACTTTGATTCTACCTTTTGTTTCCCCCTTGTTCGTGTCCGAAGCGGTCACTGCAATATCAAATTTAATGGCCTGCTGGTGATCGGATACATTTTCGACGTTACCCCACATAGGTGCAATGGCACCCCTACGTGTGTCGCTACGCGCAATTTCCGTCCCCGCTTCTTGGACGGCATCAAATATATCGAGAAGTGTTTGTTTGACGAAGTCTTTGAGATCCATATCACTTACCTTTTGCGTTCCGCGACATTCCAGTGCAGCCGGAACATCGGATCAAACACCGTCACCGTGCCGGCCTCCGTCTCGATCTTTTCGGGAAATGTCACCGCTTCCGCCTGCTTGCGCAGCGTGATCGTCTCCTCGTTGACCGGCAGGCCGTACCAGGCCGGGCCATTCAGCGATGTGAAGGCCTCCAGCCGGTCCAGCGCGTTCTCCTGCTCGAACACATGGGCAAGGCAGCTCATCGTGTTGATCGAGGTGTAGATGCCGGCGCAACCGCAGGCGCATTCCTTCAACGGATCCACATGCGGGGCGGAATCGGTGCCGAGGAAGAAGCGGCCGTCGCCCGACGTCGCCGCAGCCCGTAGCGCAAGGCGATGCAATTCGCGCTTGGCGACCGGCAGGCAGTAATAATGCGGGCGAATGCCGCCGACCAGGATGGCGTTGCGGTTGATGATCAGATGATGGGTGGTGATCGAACCGGCGAGATTGGCCTTGGCGGACTTGATGTAGTCGATGCCGTCCTTGGTGGTGACATGCTCCATCGTCACCTTCAATTCCGGCAGGCGGGCACGCAACGGCTCAAGCACGGTTTCGATGAAGACAGCTTCGCGATCGAAGATATCGATTTCGGGCGTGGTGACTTCGCCGTGGACACAGAGCGGCAGGCCGATCTTGGCCATGCGCTCCAGGACCGGCATGGCATTTTTGAAATTGCGCACGCCGCCATGCGAATTGGTGGTGGCGCCGGCCGGATAGAGTTTGACCGCCTTGATCAGGCCGCTTGAATGACCGGCTTCGACATCGTCCGGATTGGTGCCTTCGGTCAGATAGAGCGTCATCAGCGGCTCGAAGCGATCGCCCTTCGGCAGCGCCGCCAGGATGCGTTCACGATAGGCCGTGGCATCGGCCGTGGTGACCACCGGCGGCACGAGGTTGGGCATGATGATGGCGCGGGCGAAGTGGCGGCTGGTATCGCCGATCACGCCCTTGAGCACATCGCCGTCACGCAGATGCAGATGCCAGTCGTCGGGGCGGCGGATTTTCAGTTCGGTGACGGACTGTGGGCTCATGGCGGATATCTCCAGACGCAATCTTGTCGCGCATGGGTTCGGGGCATGCGCTGACCGAAGGCTCCGATAGCATCAATGTGTGGCGAAAAACAATGATCGATTGGCTGATATCAGGCCGTTTCGAAAATCTCGATGGCGATGTCGGCCGGTCGCGAATTGTCGAGGATCCGCTTTCCGTTCGGCAGATCGTTGCCGTAGAGCTTCCATTCGATACCGGCGGCATCCAGTCCATAGTGGATCCAGCGCTGCCGCAGCCGCTCTTCCAGAACCGCATAGGGCGGGCCGACGAAGATCGACAGGTCGAACATGCCGTCGAGCCGCGACCATGGGGCCTCGTTCAACAGCAGGTAATTGCCTTCCGCCAGGATGATCCGCGTCTCAGGGGCCACCGGCCGGGCCGAAGCGATGGCGATTTCGCGGGACCGGTCGAACACCGGCACGAGAACCTCCTCGTCCGCTTTTCGAACCGCCGAAATGATATCGATGAAGGCACGGACGTCGAACGTTTCCGGCGCACCCTTGCGTTTCAAAAGGCCGCGCTCTTCGAGAATGCCGTTGTCGATGTGAAAGCCGTCCATCGGCAGCACGGCGGATTTTTCGCCGCGCTTGGTCAACTCTTCCTGCAGCGCATCGGCAAGCGTGGATTTGCCGGCCCCGGGAGGGCCGGCAATGGCAACGATGAAGCGGGGCGATCTGCCCGCCTTCTCGACAATGCTGTCCGCGATGGCGGCAAGCGTCATGGTCATGCGGCGGCTGCCTCCGGCGGCACCTTGGCGCCGGTCATGAAGGCGACGGCATCCGACATCGTATAGTCCTTCGGATTGATGACGCAGAGGCGTTTGCCAAGCCGGTGGATATGGATGCGGTCCGCCACTTCGAACACATGCGGCATGTTGTGCGAGATCAGGACGATCGGCAGGCCGCGCTTGCGAACGTCGAGGATGAGCTCGAGAACCTTTCGCGATTCCTTGACGCCGAGTGCTGCGGTCGGCTCGTCGAGAATGATGACCTTGGAGCCGAAGGCCGCCGCGCGAGCAACCGCAACACCCTGACGCTGGCCGCCGGACAGCGTCTCCACCGCCTGGTTGATGTTCTGGATCGTCATCAGGCCGAGCTCGGAAAGCTTGTCGCGGGCGATCTTGGCCATCTTCGGACGATCGAGCATGCGAAAGAGCGAACCCATCGGACCGGGTTTGCGGATTTCGCGGCCGAGGAACATGTTGTCGGCGATCGAGAGCGCCGGCGACAGAGCGAGGTTCTGGTAGACGGTTTCAATGCCGGCCTCGCGGGCGTGCAGCGGCGACCGGAAGCTGACGACCTGGCCCTCAAGCCGGATTTCGCCTTCGTCTGGATGGACAGCGCCGGAAATCGCCTTGATCAGCGAGGACTTTCCGGCGCCGTTGTCGCCGATCACGGCGAGGATTTCGCCGGGATAGAGGTCGAAATCGGACTGGTCCAGAGCGGTGACGCGACCGTAGCGCTTGACGAGACCGCGTGCGGTGAGAAGGGGTTCCATCAGCCTGCTACCTTTCTGATCCACTGGTCGATACCGACGGCCGAGATAATGAGCACACCGGTCAACAGCACCTTCCACTGCGGATCGGCGCCAAGCATATTAAGACCCATCGACACAACGCCGACAATCAGCGCACCGAACAGGGTGCCAAGGATCGAGCCGCGGCCGCCGAACAGCGAGATGCCGCCGATAACTGCCGCCGTGATGGCCTGAAGGTTATAGTCCGTGACCGCCCAAGACGGTGAGATCGAGCCGTTGCGGCCGATCGAAACCCAGGCGGCAAGTGCTGCGATGGCGCCGGCCAGACCATAGACGCCGAGAAGCACTTTCTTGACCCGGATACCTGACAGTTCAGCAGCTTCCGGATCGTCTCCGACCGCATAGACGTGGCGTCCCCAGGGCGTGTGGTTGAGCGCATACCAGAGCACCAATACAACGAGCACCATCATGATGACGCCGAGCGTCAGGACGGCGGAACCGAGCTTGAGGCTAATGCCGAAGAAACCGAGCAGCGGGGCTGCGGTTTCGATATCGGCACGACGGATCGTCGCATTGGCCGAATAGATGAAATTCGCTGCCATGACGATGTTCCAGGTGCCGAGCGTCACGATGAACGGAGGCAGCTTCATCCGGGACACAAGAAAGCCGTTCAGCAGGCCGAATAAAGTTCCGGTCACGAAGCCAGCCAGAACCGCAAGAGGTGCAGGCATGCCGTAGGTGACAGCGCAGTTGCCCATGACCACAGCCGAAATCACCATGATGACCCCGATCGACAGGTCGATACCGGCGGTCAGGATAACGAGGGTCTGGGCAGCACCGAGAATACCGACAACGGCAATCTGCTGCAGAATGAGCGTTAGCGTGTTGGCGGAAAAGAACCGGTCGCCTTTGAGGACGCCGAACACGATGATGGAAACGACGAGCACGATCGCCGGCACGGCGGCCGGTGTCGAATGCAGAAAATGCTGAACGCGCCGCAGAAGCGAGCGATCCTCGAATGAAGCGACGGTCTTGTCGCTCTGATCCAGTGTTTTTTCGAATTCCTGGACGCTTGTCATGACAACGCCTCCCTCCCAAAAGCCCGGCCTACCAACCGGTTGTTGAAAAGGGCGGCCTTTGAAACCGCCCTTTCATATTGATTGTGTGCTGAAAGCCCTAGAGCATCAACCCCAGCACTTGTCCGTGCCGGTCTTGACGTCGATCGACTCGACACCTGTGGCCGGCTTGTCGGTGACGAGCGCAACGCCGGTGTCGAAGAAGTCCTTGCCTTCGGTCGGCTTCGGCTTGGTGCCGTCCTTGGCATACTGGGCAATCGCTTCGATGCCGAGCGATGCCATCAACAGCGGATACTGCTGCGATGTCGCGCCGATAACGCCTTCGGCCACCGACTTGACGCCCGGGCAACCGCCATCAACGGAAACGATCAGAACGTCCTTTTCCTTGCCGACGGCTTTCAACGCTTCATAGGCGCCGACGGCAGCCGGTTCGTTGATCGTGTGGATGACGTTGATGTCCGGATCCTTCTGGAGAAGGTTTTCCATGGCCGTGCGGCCGCCTTCTTCATTGCCGTTGGTCACGTCATGGCCGACGATGCGGGCATCGTCTTCGTCGCCGATCTTGCTCGCGTCCTTCGGGTCGATGCCGAAGCCGATCATGAAGCCCTGGTCACGCAGGACGTCGACCGTCGGCTGCGAGGGAACGAGATCGAGGAAACCGATCTTGGCGTCCTTGGCCTTGTCGCCCAGCGTTGCAGCGGCCCAGGCGCCGATCAGCTTGCCGGCCTGCAGGTTGTCCGTGGCAAACGTTGCGTCGGCAGCGGTGGCCGGATCAAGCGGGGTGTCAAGGGCGATGACCAGAAGACCGGCATCCTGTGCCTTCTTGACCTGATCGACGATGGCCTTGGTGTCGGAAGC
>NZ_JBFUBH010000033.1:0-33685 GCF_056405855.1 Pararhizobium sp. P1_E7
GGATCAGCCACAACCCCCGGGAATATGCCGAACCGCACGATGTGAACGCCGGCGCAAATGTGCTTTTCGATGTGGTACTGAAGCGTGCCGAGGTGAATTAAAGCGCGGCGAATTTTACAGTGGCGACGTGCCGGCGCGCGATCATTCGCTGGATGTGACAGGGGATCTCAAGCGCTTGGACGACTATCCCGTCCTTCCGAAATAGATACACATTGTGTATCTCGATGTGCTAGAATGGCTACGAAGGATAAAACTATGTCAACAAAATCCGCCTCAGAAACCAATACCCACCCCGTCAACTTGAGGGTACGTGACGACGTGCGCGTTCTGATCGACCGTGCCGCCAAAGCGCATGGCAAAACGCGCTCGGACTTCATGATCGAAGCGGCTCGCCGCGCTGCCGAAGACGCTCTGCTTGATCAGACCCTCGTTCGGGTCGATTCCGAGAGCTATAAGCATTATCTGGCCGTCCTTGACCAGCCGCCCGGCGGTGAGGGTTTTGAGCGGCTTATGAGCGCGCCAAAACCCTGGCAGGCTTAATGCTTTCCGCGCCAACGCTTCTGGGCGAAGCGCATGAACTCGACCTGTTCGATAGCGGCTATGACAGCCTCGATGAATGGCTGCGCCGCCGTGCCCGAAGCAATCAGGTCAGCGGCGCATCCCGGACCTACGTCGTTTGCGAAGGCGCAAGAGTGGTCGGATATTATTGTCTGTCCTCCGGAGCACTCGCCGTGGCGGATGCACCCGGCGCTATCAAACGCAACATGCCGGACCCGATTCCGATGGCTGTGCTCGGAAGGCTGGCGATCGATCGAAGCTGGCGGGGCAAAGGCCTTGGCGCCGCCTTGTTGCAAGATGCCGTGATGCGGGTGGGGCAAGCCGCGCACATCGTGGGCATTTGCGGGCTTCTTGTTCATGCGATTTCTGACGAAGCCAAGGCGTTCTATGAGCACTACGGTTTCGCTGCGTCGCCAACAAATCCGATGACACTGATCATGTCGCTCAAGTTTTTCGTAAAAACAGACTGAGGTGTGTCAACGGCTCCTGGAAGACCCAGACCTTCATCGCCGGCCTGCGTTGCCATGGTTTGACGGCACCTTGGATCGTCAATGCGTCGATGAACCGATCCCTCTCGTGGTTTGCATGCAAACCACTGTCGGGCAAGGGATGTGGAAGAAGCCGATCCGGTAGGTCGTGAACTTCTTCCTGGCAGGCTTGTCGCCCTCGACATCCGGCAAGCGGGAGATGCCGTGGCGCTGCAAGCAGCGGGGGAAGGCCGATCGCGTCAGGTGCGGGATCATCGCTTGCAAGCTGTAGAGACAATCATCGAGCGGCAGAAGGGTATGTCGGCGGAAGGCAATGATAATCGCCTCGTCGTCACCGGACAGGACCGTGGATTTCAGTTCGCTTGGACCGGCCGGCAGATCAGCGACCGAGGTTCGCTTCTTCCATTTGGCAACGGTCTCCTGGTTTATGCCTAGCGCTTGGCAAGCGATCTCAGGCTCTCTTGACTATGTTGTATCGCTCGACGGGTTGCCTCTGTCGTCGTGGCGCTTCCGTGAAGAACTTGACCCATAGCGCTTCCCTCCAATCAATGGATAAGAGTGCACCATCAAAGTCCGGGATCAAACACCTAGAATCAGACGATCCTCTTGCTTGCCGCTGTCCAGCGCATCCTTGATCGCCCGGTGGGTCAACCCCAGTTCTTGCGGTAGTGCTGTGGCAACCGCCGCGCGACAATGTCGACCCCGACAAGGCGGCTTCGCTGGTCATCCCGAACGATGCTCTCACCCACCGTGTCCTCGGCTGCCGCAATAGGCCTTGCCGTCATGCCTGTCCTTCAGAAAGTTGTTGACAGGCATGATGAAGCTTTCCTATGAACAGATCATAGAAAACCTGTCGGACAGGTTATGGAGATTCGGTATGCAAATAAGCGGAGCGACGAGCAGCGGATTGGTCAGCGATGCGATCGGTGCGATCACTCGCCATATCCGTCAACATGATCTGATGCCCGGCGACAGGCTGCCATCGGAAGCAAGTCTTTCGAAGGAATTGAATGTGTCTCGCACCGTGGTCCGTGAGGCCTTCCGGTCACTTGCCGCCATGCAGATCATCGAACTGGCCACCGGCAAGCGGGCCACGGTCTCGCCGATTGACCATGGTGCGATGTCTTTGATCATCGAACACGGCGTTCATACCGATCAGATCAATGTGCAGCAGATCTATGACGTGCGCCGGACGATCGAAACCCGCATCGTGACGCTGGCCGCGATCCGGCGATCCGACGCCGAGGCGGCCGAAATTCTGGCCGAGGCCAAGGCGATGCGTGCGTCAGCCCAGCACCCGGAAATGCTTATGGAGCACGATCTGGCGTTTCACATGGCGTTGGCGAAGGCCTCGAAGAATCCGGTGTTCGCATTAATCGTCGGGGCGTTTCAGGGGATCACCCGGCAGACTTGGCCGATTGGCTGGAAAAGCCGGACCACGGCTGATGCGCGCGACACGATGATTGCGACGCATGAACATATCGCTGAAGCCATCGCGGCAGGCGACCCGCAAAAAGCCGTCGCAATGATGGCGGTCCATTTTGATGAAAGCGTCCGCGCCCTGCTAGTGGCCGGTTTGTCCTGAGGAAAAAATGAAGATCACCGCCGTTGAAACCATCCGCATTGCCGAACGCCCGAACTTGCTTTGGGTTCAGGTCCACACCGACGAGGGGTTGGTGGGCCTTGGCGAGACCTTCTTTGGCGCGGCGACGGTCGAAGCGCATGTGCATGAGTATATTGCCCCAAGGGTGATCGGTCGTAATCCGCTGGAGATCGACAAACTGGCGGGTGATCTGGTGGGCTATCTGGGTTTCCGGTCTTCCGGTGCCGAAGTGCGCGGCAATTCCGCCTTTGATATCGCTTTGTGGGACCTGTTTGGCAAAGCGGTCAACCAACCCATTGCGCAACTTTTGGGTGGATTTACCCGCCACGAAATCCGCACTTACAACACCTGCGCCGGAACGGAATATATCAAGAAAGCGACGGGCCAGACCACGGCCAATTATGATCTGGGCGGCGCCCACAAGACTTACGATGATCTGAACGGTTTCCTGCATCGGGCCGACGAGCTAGCTCTGTCCTTGCTGGAGGACGGTATCACGGCCATGAAGATCTGGCCGTTCGACATGGCGGCCGAAGCGTCGCGCGGACAATATATTTCGATGCCGGATCTGAAGAGGGCGCTGGAGCCCTTCGAGAAGATCCGTCGCGCCGTCGGCGACAAGATGGACATCATGGTCGAGTTCCACTCGATGTGGCAGCTTTTGCCCGCCATGCAGATAGCCAAGGCGTTGGAGCCGTATAAGACCTTCTGGCACGAAGACCCGATCAAGATGGACAGCCTGTCGAGCCTTTCGCGCTATGCATCGGTTTCGCCGGCCCCGATTTCGGCTTCGGAAACCCTGGGGTCACGCTGGGGGTTCCGCGACCTGCTGGAGACCGGGGCTGCGGGCGTCGTGATGCTCGATCTTAGCTGGTGTGGCGGAATTTCCGAAGCGCGCAAGATCGCGTCGATGGCCGAAGCCTGGCACCTGCCGATTGCTCCGCATGATTGCACTGGCCCAGTCGTATTATGTGCTTCCACGCATCTTTCGCTGAACGCGCCGAATGCGTTGGTTCAGGAAAGCGTGCGGGCTTTCTATCGCACTTGGTACCGCGATCTGGTGACCGCCCTTCCGGACGTGAAGGACGGCATGATTACGGTGCCCCCCGGTCCGGGCCTTGGGATGGAACTTCATCCTGATGTCGGCCGGGCTTTTACCGTATCGCGAAAGATCTCTGACGCGACGGCACTTTAAGAACAACTCAACGCTCGGGAGGAGCAAAAATGAAACTGAAAGCAACGGCCCTCGTGGCCGCCCTGATGACGGCTGTCTCAAGCATGGCGATGGCCGATGAGCTGAAAATCGTCTTCGCCCATCACTCGTCGGCATCCAACACCTTTTGGCAAGCTGTTAAGAAGGGCTATGACGACGCTTGCGGCAAGGTTGCGGCAGACTGCCAAATGCTGTTCACCCAGACCGAAGGCTCGGTGCCGGAACAGCTTGCCAATATCGAAGCGGCGATCGCACAGAAACCCGATGCCATCCTGACATCAATCGTCGACAACGCCGCCCTCGACGAAGTCATCAAGCGCGCACGCGATGCTGGGATCATTGTCATCGCCGTCAACGTCGATGATCTTGAAAGCGCTGCAGGCAATGCACGGCAGGCCTTTGTCGGCCAAGGTTTTCTTGCAGCCGGTTATTCACTGGGCAAGGCACAGTCGGCGAATTTCCCTACCGAAGGTCCGATCAAGGTATTGGTCGGCGTCTCAGCTCCCGGCCAGAACTGGTCGGAGCAGCGTGGGCAGGGCGTGATCAACTTCCTGGACGAATACAAAACCACTTCGGGTCGTGAAATCACCTGGGAAAAAATCGACTCGGGCACTGACCTTGCCATCACTTCCGATCGTGTCGGCGCCTATCTAGCCGCCAATCCCGATACTACGGCCTATTTCGACACCGGTTTCTGGCATGCGGGCGTCGCCCGGGTTCTTGCTGACCGCGGCGATGCACCTGGCAAGGTTCTGCTGGGTGGGTTTGACCTTGTCCCGGAAGCCGTTGAGCAAATGAAGAATGGCTACATCCAAGTGGAAGTTGACCAGCAGCCCTACATGCAGGGCTTCATGCCCGTCATGGAAGTCTACTTGGCAAAAACCGTCGGCTTGTCGCCTGCCGACATCGACACTGGACAAGGCATCGCAACCCCCGCCGACGCCGATGCCATCATGGAACTATCGGCAAAAGGTCTTCGCTGATCAGTTCTATGCCCAATTCAGACGCGTGCTCCCCGCGTCTGAATTGGGCCATTCTTCAAAAAGGAAACAGGCGGTCATGAGACGTCTCATAAAGTTATCCCTGCAAAAGCCGGAGCTTGCCGCCGCCCTTTTGCTTCTGGTTCTCGTCATATTGTTCCAGATCAAATCGAACGGCGTCTTCATTGGCGTCGCAAACATGCGCGGCGTCTTCGGTCTATTGCCGGAAATGGCATTGGTCGCCGTCGGAGTCACGTTGTTGATGATCTGTGGCGAATTTGACCTTTCCGTCGGGTCTGTCTTTGCGCTAATGCCGATGTCCTTTGCCGTTCTGATGACGATGGGCTGGGGGTTTTGGCCTGCCATGTTGGTCGGGCTGTTGGCCTGCGCGGCAATCGGTTTTCTGAATGGCTGGTTGACGATCCGTTTTGCCATTCCGTCTTTCATCACTACGCTGGGCATGCTCTATATGGCGCGCTCGATGACGGTTGTGATCTCGGGCGGCTTTCCGCCCCGGCTCAAGGCCGATGAGATCCCGTCCTGGCTGTTTGTCAGCTTTGTCGGCCCCGGCGAGGTGTTCCGCGCCTCGTTCCTTTGGTTCATCGCCATCGCGGTTCTGATCAGTCTGCTGCTTGCCAAGACCAATTTCGGCAATTGGGTGCGGGCAACCGGCGGGTTTCTTCCGGCGGCCAGTGCGATGGGCATTCCGACTGCGCGGGTCAAGATCGCCTGCTTCATGATCTGCTCGGTTTTGGCCGGGTTCGCCGGAATGCTTCAGGTGCTGCGACTTGGCTCGCCGCTTCCGTCGATCGGTGAGGGGCTGGAACTGGCCGCCGTGGCCGCAGCGGTGATCGGCGGGACATCGCTTTTGGGCGGCATCGGCTCGATCATCGGCGGCATCATCGGGGCCACGCTGATCCGGGTGATCGATAATGGCATGGTGCTTAGCCAGGTAGACAGCAACTGGTTCAAGTTTGCCGTTGGTGCGCTGACCATTCTGGCGGTGGTGGGAAATTCCTGGCTACGCAAACGTGGTCGTGCGATGAAAGTGGAGACCTGATCATGGCCGTAGACGAACAACCGATCATCTCGGTCCGCAACCTGCACAAATGGTATTCCGGCGTTCACGCGCTGAAGGGCGTAAGCCTCGACTTTCGCCGCAACGAGGCCGTCGGGCTGGTGGGCGACAACGGGGCGGGAAAATCGACGCTGATTTCCATCCTCGCGGGGTTGCACCAGAAGGACGAAGGCGAGATCCTGGTCGAAGGCAGACCGGTTGAAATCGCCAATCCGCGCGATGCGATGGACCTTGGGATCGAGACGATCTACCAATACAACTCGATGGTCCCCAACATGTCCATCGCGCGCAATATGTTCATCGGGCGGGAGCCTTTGAAGGCATCCGTGATGGGTATTGGCCTGCTGGATGAAGCGAGGATGCGGGCGGAAAGCGTGGCCGCCATTGCAGATGTCGATCTGCATCTGCGTTCACCGGACGCGCTGGTGGGCGAACTGTCAGGCGGCCAGCGCCAAGGCGTCGCCATTGCCCGGGCCATGCATTTCAAATCGAAAGTGATGATCCTTGACGAGCCGACCAACCATTTGTCGGTTAAGGAAACCACCAAGGTCATCGGCTTTGTGAAGTCGCTTAAGGCACAAAATGTCACCGGCATCTTCATCAGCCACAACATGCACCATGTCTTTGCCTGTTGTGATCGGGTGGTGGCGATGGCCTTGGGCAAAGTGGTGCTGGACAAGCCAATTTCTGAGACGTCCATCGAAGAAGTCCACGACGTTCTTTAGGGGAGGGCGCAATGCAGCTGACTGGAAAACATGCTCTGATCACAGGCGGGCTTGGCACCATTGGCCACGCTTTCGCAGCTGGATTTGTGGCGGCAGGCGCAAAAGTCACGGTATTGGACCGTCGGGACAGCGCGGTGCCGGTGGGTGCGGAGTGGCTGGGTGTGGACCTGAACGATCTCGCCGGGGCCGAGACGGCGGTGGCGCGGGCCGCCGCCGGCCAGACCTTTGATATTCTGATCAACAATGCAGCTCTTATCATCAACAAGCCGCATGAAGAGTTCACTTTGACCGAATACGAAGATCAGATCCGGGTGAACTCCTCGGCCGCCTTCGCCTTGGCGCGGGCCTGTGCGCCGGGGATGAAGGCCAAGGGCTGGGGCCGSATCATCAACCTGACTTCGATCACGTTGAACGGGCAGTGGGACGGCTATGTGCCTTATGTCGCCTCGAAGGGCGCGATGCTTGGCTTAACCAAAGGTCTTGCACGTGAACTGGGCAAGCATGGCATTACCGTAAACGCGATATCGCCGGGGGCGGTGGTGTCGGAGGCTGAGAACAGGGTCTTTGCTGACAGGCTGGAAGAATACAACGCCTGGGTGCTAGAGCGGCAGGGTTTGAAAACACGTATCCTGCCCGAAGATGTGGCCAATCTGGCGGTGTTTCTGGCCTCGGACGCGGCGCGGATGATTTCGGGCCAGAACATTGCCATTGACGGCGGCTGGTAAATGATCAGCCTGGCATCTGGACCAGCACGCGCCAAGGTGCTTCCCGCGATGGGGGCGGGGCTTGCAGGGCTTTTCGTTGACGGACACCCCGTGCTGCGGGCGTGGTCCGGCGATGTGGCCGATGGCCCTTTCGCACTGGCGATGAACTTGCTTGCGCCGTTTTCGAACCGCATCGCTGGCGGGTTCAGCTTTGCGGGCACCACCCATCGCCTCGCGCCCAATCTTTCGGGTGAGGCCATTCCCATCCACGGTGATGCGTTTCAGCGCGCTTGGGCGGTTGTTGAACAAGACGGCAGCCATGTCACGTTGGTTCTTAGCAGCGGCGAATTTGGCCCGCTCCGATACCACGCCAAAGTCAGCTATCAGCTGACGCCAAACGCGCTGGCAGTCCGGCTTGCCGTGACCAGCCGGACCGACCGGCCTTTTCCATTCGGATTGGGTTTTCATCCGTGGTTTCCCCGCAACAGCGACACGAAGTTGCTTTTTCATGCGACAGGGTACTGGCCGGAAGACAGTCGCCACCTGCCCTCGACCACCGCGCCGGTTCCGATTCCGGCGAACTGGAACTTTTCGGGGCTGGCCGCCTTGCCGGTGGATTGGATCAATGCCGGTTTTGCGGGATGGACGGGGTTTGCCCAGATTGTACAAGGGCCAGAGGCCGTGTCGGTCGCGGTCAAGGCGGATCTGTCGACCGCAATTCTGTTCTCCCCATCATCTGCTGCAGAGTTCTTTTGCTTTGAGCCCGTCTCGCATCCGGTCGATGCCCATAATCTGCCCGGAATGCCGGGCCTGACCCTCTTGGCCACAGGTGAAACGCTGACGGCTGAAATGACCCTTGATTGGACCTGATACCATGATCGCCCTACCTGCCTCTGCCCTTCTTCTTGGCCGCGTCTGGCGTGCCGGGATCGGCCCCAGCCTTGCCACCCTACGTGCGGGCCGCGTGCTGGATATCACCACCAAAGCGRCACCGACGATGCGGGACGTCCTGGAACAAGCCGATATCGCTGGCTTTGTGGCCGCGATTGCCGGCGTTGATATCGGCAGCCTGGCCGAGATCGCAACCGCAAGTCTGGAGCCGCAGGCAGAAGTAACGCATTTTCTTGCGCCCTGCGATCTGCAGGCGGTGAAGGCTTGCGGTGTGACCTTTGCGCGCTCGATGGTTGAGCGGGTAATCGAGGAGCGTGCGGACGGCGATCCGGGCCGCGCCGCTGAAATCCGGGCGCGGATTGCCAGCGTGATCGGCGACAGCCTGCGCGATCTGGTGCCAGGTTCTGCAAAGGCCACCGAGGTGAAGGCGGTCCTGCAAGCCGAAGGGCTGTGGTCACAATATCTGGAGGTCGGCATCGGCCCGGATGCCGAGGTCTTTACCAAGGCGCAGCCGATGAGCGCGGTCGGTTGGGGGGCCAGCGTTGGCCTGCACCCGATCAGCAAATGGAACAACCCCGAACCCGAAGTAGTATTGGTCGTCGATAGCACGGGGCGCATCGTGGGGGCGACGCTGGGCAATGACGTGAACCTGCGCGACGTCGAAGGCCGTTCGGCTCTGCTTCTGGGCAAGGCCAAGGACAACAACGCGGCCGCCAGCCTCGGGCCGTTCATCCGGGTGTTTGATGACGGCTTTACCCTTGATAGCGTGCGCCGGATGGAGTTGTCGTTGACCGTCACCGGCAGCGATGGCTTCAGCCTGACCGGGCGGTCCTCGATGGCGGAGATCAGCCGGGATCCTGCCGATCTGGTGGCGCAGACGCGCGGGCGGCATCACCAGTATCCAGACGGCTTCCTGCTGTACTGCGGCACGATGTTCTCGCCGGTGCAGGATCGCGACGGGCCGGGGCAGGGGTTCACGCATCATCTGGGCGACATCGTCACAATTGCCGCCCCTGAACTGGGCAGCCTGACCAATACGGTGCGCCTATCGACCGAGGCGCCGGAATGGACTTTCGGCACGCGGGCGTTGATGACCAACCTCGCCGCGCGCGGCTTGCTTTGAAGGAGCGGACAGGTGACCGGTAGACATCTGACCGCGAAATCGGTCAGGATGTCGTCCGACCAGCCGGGCCGAGACACCATCGTCCTGCATATGGGACACGCTCTGGTTTGACAGACCGTCCTTGCCCAGCAGCGTCACATACTCGACGGTCCAGTCCGACCCCTTCAGCAGGCGCGCGAGATGAACTGCGGTGTTGTAGGTATCGAGCACGCCAACCGCAGCAGAGTCTTGGCACAATCAACGCTGGACAGCTCGATCATGACTTCGCCAATCAGACAGATACGGCGCGCGGACTGGGACATGGCGGCTTTCCTTGGTAAGGCTCAGGCCGGGTCAACTGTAACGCGGTAGCGGGTCACAAAGACCTCGCCCGCGCGAAAGGTACGCGCGGTGGGGCTGCCCCGCGAGTTGATCGGGTTCGGGGCGGAAGATATTTGACTGCCAAGATCGAATGCCGAGCATACAGGCTCGACCCCGAGTGCCAGATGCCGCCCGTTCCAAGGCGAATGCTGGCGGCCGAAATTGCTGAACCACAGAAGAAGGTCGGGGAAATCATCGGCGTTCCAGTCGAGGCGGACCCGGTAGCCTTCGGTGCGGTTGTGCAAAGCGGCATGGCCTTCGGCACCCAGCAATTGCAGCAGATCCTCGGTGTGCCGGGAAAGGGGCACAGCGCCAGGATCCAGAATCGTGCCGTCATTCAGGACGACGGCGTGCCAGTCCTCGGCAATCTGGCCAGGTGCGAAGATTGACGAGGGATCAACTTGGCCGGGGAAGGTCGCACCGGCCCTTGCCGTGATGTCCAGTTCCACAGCGCCGGGCTCGGCGGGCAGGCGGAACACCGGATGCAGGCCGATGGGCAGAGTACAATCGCGGCGCACATGGACGGCCAGTTCAAAGTCGATGGCAGCTTGACCTGGCACTGGCTGCACCCGGCGTTCCAGCCGGGAAATCGGGTGTTCGGCGGGGTAGGCGATTGCCAGAGCCAGTTCGGTTTTAGGTGCCGTCAGCCAGTGCCAGTTGTGATTGGACCCGTAACCATGCGGATACGGGTCCGGCTCAAGCGTCGCGCTTGATGCCGACCAACCACCCTGGGCGGCGCGATTGCTTGCCGCGCCAAACGGCACGCAAGGCCATTCTCCGCGCAAGCGCTGTAGGATGCCGGGTTGGTCCGATGCCTGATCGCCTTCAAACCAGGGCGCGATGTGAAAGGGCGCAATTTGTCGTCCATCGGCCAGCACGAACAGCGTTGGCCCAAGCATTCCGCCCAAAGCCTCCACACTGACGACGCCGTGCGACCAAGCCAGACTTTTGTTACCTATGGTGGTCATAGAAACCACAGAGTTACATCTCACATGACGCCAAATTTTTCGTATGCCTCGACGGTGCTCATCCCGGCTTCAATCGCCAGCCGCACCTTGTTTTCAGTTGCGGCTTTCTCGAGGGCAAGGGCGATTGCCTCTTTCTCGGCCTCTCGCGGGATCACCAGCACGCCATCGCGGTCACCAAACAGGATATCGCCGGGACGGATACGGATGCCGCCGATTTCGATAGGAACGCCGTAATCCACGACTTTTCCGCGCGGACCCTGATCCTGCGCGTATGATCCGTAGCAGAAGGTCGGGAAGTTCAGCGCCAGAATGCCGCCGCTGTCGCGGCAATATCCATCGACAATCGCCCCCGCTGCTTTGAGATGCAGCGCCCGCGTCGACATCAACTCGCCCCACAGCGCATAGCTGGGCGATGAACCGGTGGCGACGTAGATCTCGTTCTCTTTCAGGCTGTCGAGGGCTTCAAAGACCAGACCAAATGGTTTGGCGCTGATCGCGGAATGGCCGCCGCGTTCAGAAACGGCGAAGAAATCGGCCTCGAGCACGGGCATCGCCCGGCCAATCGTCACCATGTCATCGCGCAGCGCGCGGATGTTGGGCGGCAGGAACTGATGCAAAAGCCCCATCCTGTCCAGAATATCGCCGACAACGGCGGTGAACAGCTTGCTCCGCATGGCGGCGAAAAGCTCAGTATCGTCTGCAAATGCCATCTCGCTGTCTTTCCTAGTTTTGCGTTGCATCCATTGCCACAACGCCGTGCATGACGCCGCGAAGTTCGGCCAGACCTTTAAGGCGGCCAATCAGAGAATAGCCCGGATTGATTCGGGTCTTGCCGATATCATCCGCCAGAAGGTGGCCATGATCGGGACGCATCGGCAGTTGCCAGTCGGCGCGGCCCGCTTGTTTGCGACGCTGCTGTTCCTGCATCAGCGCGATGACCACCGCAGGCATATCGGTTGATCCGCCGAGGTGATCTGCTTCGTGGAACGAACCATCCGGTTCGCGCGTCACATTGCGCAGGTGAACGAAATGAATGCGCGGTCCGAACTCACGAACCATCGCCACCAGATCATTGTCAGCGCGCACCCCGAAAGAGCCGGTGCAGAATGTCAGTCCATTGGTGGGGCTATCCGGCGCAGCAAGGATCGAGCGCACGTCCGCAGCGGTCGAGACCACGCGCGGCAAGCCATAAAGGCTGAACGGTGGGTCATCGGGGTGGATACAAAGCTGAATTCCGCTGTCCTCAGCCACCGGAACAATCTCGTTCAGAAAATGCGCCAGGTTGGCGCGCAGATCATCGCCCGACATCCCGTCATATTCGAGCAAGGCATCAAGGAAACTCGCACGATCGAACTTGCGCTCGCTGGCGGGCAGGCCGGCGATCAGAATACGCTCGATGCGGGCAATATCGTCATCCGTCAGACGCTTGAGGCGGGTCTCGGCGGCGGCGATCTGGGCGTCGGTATAGTCTTGCGCCACCCGAGGCCTGCGCAGAACGAACAGATCATAGGCCGCGAAATCGACCGCATCAAACCGTAGGGCATAACCCGTTGACGGCATGCGATATGTTAAGTCGGTGCGGGTCCAGTCGACGACCGGCATGAAGTTGTAACACAGGGTCTTGATGCCCTGCCGTGCCAGCGCCCGGATCGAGTCTTTGTACCAGCCGATGTAGCGTGCCCGGCCAGGTCCGGCGATCTTGATCTCGTTGTGGACCGGAATGCTTTCCACGATGGACCAGGTCAGCCCGGCCGCATCAACCTGGGCCTTCTGAGCGGCAATGTCGGCGTCACTCCATGGCGAGCCATCATAAATGTGATGCAGCGCCGACACGACTTCGGTCGCGCCAGCCTGTTTCACATTGTCCAGCGAGACCGGATCGTCCGGGCCATACCAGCGCAACGTTTCCCGCATTGGTTCCATATTCACCCCCCACTTGCCTAAGATCGTGCTGCTCTTTGTTGGACCACATTGAGAATAGTTTGGCAAGGAGCAACTTTTTCCGGGCATACTCGTGATAAAATGCGGCATTAATGAGAATTATGTTGACTGTCTGAGAATCTTGGTCCAACAAATAGAAATCTTCTGGGAGGAGGAACTTGCCGATGAGTACCGACGCGTTGTTGCTTGCCGCTATGGCGGCGGATGCCGCACAGGAGCCTGCAAAGGTTTCCGCCGTGGACCGCCTGGTCGAGCAGGTCCGTGAACTGGTGCGCGAGCGCGGCTTGGTGATCGGCGACGCCTTGCCCACCGAACGTGATCTGGGAGAGCTGTTCCAGGCGGGGCGCAATACGGTTCGTGAGGCTCTGCAGATCCTCAAGGCTTACGGTATCGTCGAGGTTCGGCCCAAGGTCGGGGCTGTGCTCAGTGACCGTCACGAAGACGCAGTCCGCAAGCTGTTTGCGTTTCAGAACGACATCTCACCGGCCTCGTTTCTGGATGTGCAGGGCTATCGCTGCATCATCGAAGTGGGCGTTTGCGATCATATCATCTTGCACGCGACGGCGGCCGATCTGGACCACCTCGATGCCGTGAACGCCCGCATTCTGGAAAACCAAAGCGTCGATGATGCGGCTCGCTGCGACTTCGCGTTTCACGAGGCGCTGGTGTCTTTGGCCAGCAACCGCACACTTTTGGCCAGCTACCGCCTGCTGCAACCGGTCATCACCCAGATCATGCGCGTCGGCAAGGCCGCGAAACCGGTGCAAGTCGACACCCATCAGGCGCATGCCCAAATCATCAATGCCCTGAGGTCCAGAGACCGTGTGGCCTATGTCTATCTGATCAGCCGCCATCTGGAATACGGTCTGCAATTCATCGGCACCGAAAATGATCGGCACGCGCGTGGTGGATAATTCCGTAGCGTAATCAGTCCCTTAGGCTGATAGCAGGCCATATGCCGGATCGAAGGCTCTCTCGAAGCGGCATGCTGAAAACGAGAGCTGCAAACGACCCATAAGAGAGGAGTATCACTATGATTACCAGACGGAGCATCCTGCTGGCGACCGCAGCCGCCGCACTTATCGCTGGCACCGCTTTTCGGCCAACGGTCGTGCTGGCCGAAGGCCGCGCGATTGCCGGGATCGTCTTTCAGCAAGACCAGTACATGAAGACCGTCCAGATGGGGATGAAAGCCGCATCGGACACTTCGGGCGTCGAGCTTCTGGATGCCAACAGCGAGAACAAGCTGGAAAAGGAAACCCAGCTGATCGACACCTATATCGCCCGTGGCGTGCAGGCCATTGCGCTGGCGCCGCTCAGCAAGGACGGCTCGATTCCCGCCATCCAGAAAGCGGTCGATGCCAAAATCGTTGTGGTCACCTGGGGCACCACGATCAACGGTGATCTTGCCGCGGCCTCGGTGACGAGCAGCGACGCCGATCTGGGCATCAATACCGGCAAAGAGGCAAAGGCTTTTCTTGGTACCTTTGCTCCGGGTCGCAAAGTGAAAGTTGCGACCGTCGCCTTCAAATCGCAGTTGCCTGAGCAAAGCGACGCGCGGGTCAATGGTTTCCTTGATCAGGTGAAGGATCAGGTCGAGGTCGTATCGCAGCAGGATGCCTGGCTGGCCGAAAAGGCGATTGCTACGGTCTCCGATATCATCACCGCGAACCCGGATATCGAGGTGATCTTCGCAGCCAACGAGGGCGGCACCATCGGTGCGGCGCAGGCCGTCAAGAAAGCCGGGATGGAAGGCAAGATCTTCGTGTTCGGCATCGACGGCACCGAGCAACTCGCCAACATGCTTCTGGACGAAGATAATGTCCTGCAGGCCGTGACCGCGCAGCAACCCTTTGAGGTGGGTCGCCTGGCGATTGATGCCGCCAACGCCATTCTTGACGGAAA
Organism: Pararhizobium sp. P1_E7; assembly: GCF_056405855.1. Taxonomy (NCBI): domain Bacteria; kingdom Pseudomonadati; phylum Pseudomonadota; class Alphaproteobacteria; order Hyphomicrobiales; family Rhizobiaceae; genus Pararhizobium; species Pararhizobium sp. P1_E7. The sequence goes on from NZ_JBFUBH010000033.1 coordinate 14,538, forward strand.
ACCGGTCGAGAAGAATGTGGTTGTGCCGGTGCTCAGCCTGACCCGGACCAACCCGGATGGCGTCAACACCTTCCTCGAGCAGCTCAAGACGCTGCAATAACGGCAGTGCGCGGCCGGCCCATCGCTTCCTGTGGACCGGCCGCATTCTTCCCTCAAGCCCGCTGGATGAAATTGAACAGCGGGCTTAGCCGGGCGATCAGCGTGGTTCGATATCTGCGAACCTGAAAGCGATCCAATAGCGTGTTCTAGGATCGTGCTTTCTTTCCACTCTCTATCCTACGCGAGGCAGTGCCATACCCATGCTCGACACAATCTCCCCGCAAAGTCGTACCGGCGGACTTCTGGAGTTCGATGCCGTTACCAAGGTCTACGGGCAGACCGTGGCCCTGTCGCAATTTTCACATCGGTTTCTGCCGGGCAGTGTACATGCGCTGATGGGCAAGAACGGCTCTGGCAAGTCGACGTTGGTCAAGATACTGGCCGGGGTCATCTTGCCAACCCATGGCGCAATCCGGGTGAACGGCGCGGATGCCGCATTTCACACCCCGCACGATGCGTTCGGCGCAGGCGTTGTGACCGTGCATCAGGAGCTGTCGCTGATCCCGTCGCTTTCTATTGGTGAAAACATCTTTCTTGGGCGCCTGCCAATGGCGCGCAAATTTGGCGTGCAAGTGGTGGATTGGCAGACGCTGCATAAGGATGCGGCCGCGCTGCTGTTGGAGATGGGGCTGGATCTGGATTCCCGGCGGCCGGTTTCCACCTTAAGCGTTGGTCAGCAGCAGGTTGTCGAGATAGCCAAGGCGATGTCGTTTAACCCTTCGGTGCTGTTGCTTGACGAACCGACCTCGGCTTTGGCCATGCGCGAGGTTCATCAGCTGTTCACCTTGGTGCGCAGGTTGCGCGAACGGGGTGTGACCATTCTGTATATCACCCACCGCATGAATGAGCTGTTCGAGATTGCCGATACCTGCACGGTGCTGCGCGACGGACAGTTCGCCGGGTCAATTGAAATGGCGCAAGCCTCACCCGCGTTGATCGTCGAGATGATGTTCGGCGAAACCGCTAAAGCGAAACGCCCCGCCCGCAAGGCCATCGACCGATCGGGCAGTCCGGTTCTCGAGGTCAATGGCCTGACCCGGCACGGGATCTTTGCCGACGTGAGCTTCGAGGTTCACCGGGGCGAGATTCTGGGGATCGCCGGGCTGCTTGGCGCCGGTCGTACCGAGGTGATGCGCGCGATTTTCGGCGCCGACCCGATTGATGCGGGCACGGTCACCTTGAATGGCAAGAGTGTCACGTCGGCGACGCCGAAACAGATGAAAGAGGCGGGACTAGGTTATACGCCGGAGAACCGCAAAGAGGCGGGTCTGGTGCAGGTCTTGTCGACGCATGACAATCTGTGCCTGGCGAGTCTCGCCCATATCGCGCCATCGGGTATTGTCACCCGGACCCGCGAGCAGAGTTATGTCCGGCGTCAGATCTCGGATCTGGCGATCAAGGTTCCTGAACCGATGTTGCCGGTGTCTTCCCTGTCCGGCGGCAACCAGCAGAAGGTCGTCATTGGCAATTGGCTCAACACCGCCCCGCAAGTGATGTTCTTTGATGAACCAAGCCGGGGCGTCGATGTTCAGGCCAAGCGGCAGATCTTCGACATCATCTGGGATCAGGCCGAGCGCGGCCTTGCGGCACTATTCGTTTCGACCGAGTTGGAAGAAGTGCTGGAAGTTGCTGACCGCATTTTGGTGATGCGTCAGGGGCGCATCGTTGCCGAGGTTGACCCAATGGCGACCACGCTCGCCGAGCTTTATCGTCTGTGCATGGAAGGACCGACAACATGACCGCTGCTCTTACCGCCAAAGTAGGCCCGAATGCCGCGATGCGGCTGATTAAAGCCTACCCGATGGAGTTGATCCTGGCGGCGCTGATCCTGATCCTGATCTTTACCGCGCCAGGGTTTGCCAGCCTGCGCAACCTGCTGAACGTCCTGCGGACCGGCTCGATGCTGGGCATCATCGCCTTTGGGATGACCTGCGTCATCATCGCGGGCGAGATTGACCTTTCGGTCGGCGCCGGCGCCGCGCTGGCGGGATGTATCGTTGCCTGGTTTGCGGGCGCGCTGGACGACTCTTTGGGAGGGCCGGTCGCCGTTCTGATCGGGGTTGTCGTAGCGCTTGGTGTGGGATTTGCCTTGGGCTTTTCGGTCGGGAAATTTCGCCACTGGTTCAACGTGCCCAGCTTTATCTGCACGCTGGCGTTGTTTACTGCCCTGCGAGGTGCCGCCAATCTGATTACCGGCGGATTTCCGCTGGCCACTTTTCCACCTGGGTTCGATTTCTTCGGAGGCGGCTATTTGTTCGGCATCCCCTTCCCGGTCTATATCTTTGCGCTGACCTTCGCGGGGATGCATTTCCTGATGAACTACACCCGCTTTGGTCGCGCAGTTTATGCGGTGGGGGGCAATATGGAGGCTGCCCGGCTTTCGGGCATTGATATCTGGTGGGTGAAGTCAATGACGCTGGGCATCACCGGGGCGATGACCGCGCTGTCGGGCACGCTCATAGCATCTCAGATCGGCTCCGGCACCGGCACCACCGCCACCGGAATGGAACTGGACGTGATTGCAGCCGTCATCATCGGTGGCACCTCGTTGTTTGGCGGCAAGGGGCGGATTTGGGGCACGCTGATCGGGGTCTTGTTCCTTGGCTGTATCTCGAACGGCATGACGCTGCTCAACGTCAGCGAATACTGGCAATACGTAGTGCGCGGCGGGATTATCCTGGGCGCAGTTCTGTTGAATCAAGTGCTGGAACGGGTTCGTTAAGGGGGCGATTATGAAAGATTTCACTGGCAAAGTCGCGCTGATCACCGGAACAACCGGGATCGGCCTGGCCTCGGCAATACGACTTGCGCAGGGTGGGGCAACGGTTCTGGCCTGCGGCATTGATGAGGCTGCCAATGCCGCATTGGCCTTGGATGCGGCGGCCCGCGATTTGGCGATCCACCCAAGAAAAACCGATGTTTCGGTTGCAGCCGAGGTTGAGGCCGCTGTGGCCGAGGCCGTCAGTCGCTTTGGCGGGCTGGATATCATCATCAATGCCGCGGCGGTGCATCCTTTTGGCACCGTGGTTTCCACCGAGTTCGAAACCTGGCAGCGCTGCATGGCGGTCAATGTTGGCTCGATCTATCTGACCGCACATTTTGGCGTGCCAGAAATGGCGCGGCGCGGCGGCGGAGCGATCGTCAATATCTCATCCGTGCAGGGTCATAATTGTCAGCAAAACGTGGCGGCCTATGTTGCAAGCAAAGGCGCCATTCATGCTTTGACCCGGGCGATGGCGCTGGATCATGCCGGCCAGAAGATCCGGGTGAATTCGGTCAGCCCCGGCTCGGTGCGCACGCCACTGCTAGAACTGGCCGCGCGCACCTATGGCGGCGAGGGTGTCAGCGTCGAGCAGGCGTTTCAGCGCTTTGGCGCCGCCCATCCGATCGGACGCATCGGTGAGCCGAAGGAAGTGGCCGAATTGGTTGCCTTTCTGGCCTCGGACAAGGCTGGGTTCTGCACGGGGGGTGACTACCGGATTGACGGCGGCCTGACCGCAGGCATCGGAGTGAAATAGGAGATGACAATGAAGATTGGTTTGGGGCTTTATCGAGACTCGCTGACGCCCGACAATTTCCAGTTTACCAAGCAGGCTGGTGCGACCCATATCGTCGCACATATGACCAACTATTTCCGCGGCAAGGATCCCAGCATCTCAAGCGGCGACGATGCCGAAGGCTGGGGTGATTGCTCGCAAGACACGCTATGGAGCTACGAAGAACTGTCGTCGCTGGTTCAATCGGTCAGGTCTGCCGGGCTGGAGCTTGCCGCGATTGAGAATTTCTCACCGCGGTTCTGGTCGGATATTCTGCTCGGCGGTCCCGATCGGGCGGCGCAGATGGAAAATATGAAACGGCTGATCCGTGATGCGGGGCGGGCGGGCGTGCCGTGTTTTGGTTACAACTTCTCTATGGCCGGGGTCTGGGGCTGGCAGCGTGGCCCATTTGCACGCGGCAACGCGCATTCGGTGGCGTTTGACCTTACAAAGGTCGACCCCAACACGCCGATGAAAGATGGAATGGTGTGGAACATGCGTTACCGGGCCGCCAGACCCGGAGCGGCACCGGTAACGGTGTCGCATGACGAACTGTGGCAGCGCCTGACCGTATTCCTGCAAGAGATCGTGCCGGTCGCCGAAGAGGCGGGCGTCGTGTTGGCGGCTCACCCCGATGACCCGCCAGCCGAGCAATTGCGCGGCACGGCGCGGCTGGTCAATCGGCCGGAAAAATATGATCGCTTGATGGACATTGTTGACTCACCCTCAAATGGCTTGGAGCTTTGCCTTGGTTCGTTGCAGGAAATGCCCGGCGGCGACATCTACGACCATGTCCGTCGTTTCGCGCGCCGCAACCGGATCGGCTATATCCACTTCCGAAATGTGAAGGGCAAGATCCCGAAATATGTCGAGACCTTTGTAGATGAAGGCGACATCGACATGGCCGAGGTGATCCGCATTCTGCGCGATGAAAACTACCAAGGCGTGCTCATTCCAGACCACACACCCAGCATGACATGCGCCGCATCCTGGCACGCGGGCATGGCCTATGCCTTGGGCTATATGCGCGCCCTGGTCCAAAATGCCGATGCACTGGGGCCATCATGGTCGCTGGCAAAATCTCTGGCCGCAGCAGAATAGGAACTGGCAAGCATGGTAAACTCTGTCAGATGTCTGGTGCCGTCCGGCGACAAATGCGGCGAAGGGGCGGTTTGGTCGGCCGAGGAGAACGCCGTCTATTGGACCGATGTCATCCGCTTTTTGATCCACCGCTTTGATCTGGCCAGCAGCACGCTGCAATCCTGGTTCTTTGACGAGCCGGTTGTGGCGATCTCACTAACCTCAAAGCCGGGTCAAATGCTGGTGGCTCTGGCCTCCAAGCTGGTCAACTGGTGGCCTGCAACCGACCAGCGGGCCGATTTCGGATTTGCCTTGCCGGGCTATCCGCACGTCCGCTTTAACGATGGTCGCAGCGATCCTGCCGGGAACTTCTGGGTCGGCTCGATGAAGAACAACGTCTTGGCCGACGGAGAGTTGGGCGAGGCGGGCAAGGGCGAAGGCGTGCTGTTCCGGGTTGATCCCAAAGGCGCAGTCACCGAATGGCGGCAGGGGCTGGGCATTTCCAACACCCTGTGCTGGAGCCCGGATGCGCGCCGCTTCTATTTCGCCGATACTCTGGAGAACGAGATCCGGGTTTATGGCTACGATAAAGCCAGCGGCGAGATCAGCAATGAGCGTCCCTTCCTGAGCGGCTTTGATCGCGGGTATCCGGACGGCTCTGCCATCGACAGCGCCGGCTACCTGTGGAATTGCCGCTTCGCCGGCGGTTGCATCGTGCGGCTGGCACCAGACGGTTCGGTTGACCGCGTGGTGGAAATGCCGGTGCAGAATGTCACAACCTGCACTTTTGGCGGCCCGGATCTGAAAACCCTGTTCATCACGACGGCCAGCATCGTCTCGCCGCCGGGCAATCGGTTGGCCGGAAGCCTTTTTGCGCTTGACGTTGAGGTGCCGGGCATAGCTGAGAACGAGTTCCATATTGCATGATCCAAATTGAAGCGGCCCGGCAATATGCCGGGCCGCTTCAATTGATTTGCCTGGAGCGCTTCAGATGGTAATGCCGCCATCAATGTTGATGGCCTGACCGGTCATGAATTTGCTGTCATCCGAAGCAAGGAAGGCACAAAGGGCGGCGACTTCAGTGGCCTCCCCGAACCGACCAGCCGGTTGACGGTCGATGAAGTATTTCAGCGCTGCCTCCGGGCTGCCGAGGGTTTCAGCCAGTTCAGCAATACGATCACGCAAGGACGGGCTGTCGACTGTGCCGGGGCAGACCGCATTGAAACGGATGCGCTGCGCCAGGTAATCGGCAGCGCAGGCTTTGGTCAGCCCGATCACCCCGCCCTTTGCGGCGCCATAGGCGGCCCGGTTGGGAAAGCCTTTGATCGAAGATGCGACCGAGGCGATGGTGATCACCGATCCGCCATGCGCTTTCATCTTTGGGATCACCGCGCCCAGCACGATATAGGCGCTATCCAGGCTGATCGTCATACTGCGGCGCCAATCTTCCGGGCTGCAGGCTTCGATATTGCCGTGGTGGACGTATCCAACCGCATGAACCAGCACATCGACCTGTTGAAAGCGCGCCGCATAGGCTGCAACGGCCGCACCGTCAGTGGCATCAAGGGCGGTGCTCGTGGTGACGGCAAGGTCTTGCAGCAGATCGGCGTTGCGGTCCAAGGCGTGCACTTCCGCGCCTTCGGCTGCCAGCCGCTCGGCAATCGCACGGCCAATGCCTTGCCCGGCTGCAGTGACAAGGGCGATGCGGCCAACCAGGCGGCGTGGAATTTCATCAGATGTCACAGGGTTGTCCTTTCAGGAATTGCTTTGCGCCGCATCGAAAGCCACGACGGTCTGGCGTTGCTCGCCAAGCCCGGTGATGCCCAACGACACGGTATCGCCGACGCTCAAGTAACGGGGCGGTTTCATGCCATGACCAACGCCCGGCGGGGTGCCGGTGCAGATCAGATCGCCCGGCTCCAACTGGCAGAACTCACTCATATAGGCCACTATGAAGGCTGCATCGAAGATCATCTTCGAGGTCGAGCCGGTCTGCATCCGGGAGCTGTTCACATCGAGCCACATCTCCAGCGCTTGCACGTCGCCCACCTCGTCAGGTGTCACCAGCCAAGGCCCGGTCGGACAGAAATTGGGGAAGGATTTGCCCTTGACCCATTGCCCGCCGCGTTCCATCTGCCATGCTCGTTCCGAGACATCGTTCACCACCACAAAGCCCGCGATATGCTGCATTGCTTGTGCGGCCGTGATCCCCAACGTCGGTTTGGCGATGACGATACCAAGCTCGACCTCCCAATCCAGCTTGGTCATCTGCGCGGAATGATAGATCGGGTCATTTGGTCCGCAATAGGTGGCGGAGGACTTGTTGAACAGGATCGGTTCGACCGGAATTGCCATACCCGCCTCGGCGGCATGGTCGGAGTAGTTCAACCCGATGCACCAGATATTGCGCGGTTGTGCGACCGGTGGCGCGATGCGCATGCCCGTTGGATTAACCTTTGGAAAAGACGAAAGATCTGCATCGCGCAATCGAGCCAGCAATGCCGGCGACATGGTGTCGGGCGTGAAATCAGCGACCAGCACCGAGACATTGCGGGGCTGGTTTTCTTCGTCAAGGACGCAAGGGATGTTTGCGCTATTCCGGTCGCTAAGACGGATGAGTCTCAAAGTAAAGTTCCTTTTGATTGCTGGCCCCACCAAGTGTCGGCCAAGGGTGCACCGGCAACGAAGGAACCAGCCCCAAGGTCAGCTTCGACCCGCAAGCACTCGTTCCACTTTGCCATCCGCTCGGACCGGGCGAACGAACCCACCTTCAGTTGTCCGGCGTTCAATCCGATGGCCAAATGGCTGATCGACGTATCTTCGGTTTCACCCGACCGTGCCGAAACGATGCTGCGATACCCGGCAGCCTCGGCAGCCATCAGCGCCGCCACGGATTCACTGACCGTTCCGGCCTGATTGACCTTTATCAGCGCAGCGTTGCAGGCTCCGGCAAAGGCTGCTTCCTGGACCAGTCGGGCGTTGGTGACAAGATAGTCGTCGCCAATGATCTGCACACGGTCCCCGTAGGCGCGGGTAAAGGCTGCCATGCCGTTGGGATCATCCTCGGCAAGTGGGTCTTCGATTGATGCGATCGAATAGGTCTCGATCCAACGCCCCAGCATGTCGATCATCTGATCCGAGTTCAGATCGCGATCTTCCAACGCCAGTCGGTAGTTTCCGGCCCGTCCGAACTCGGACGCCGCGATGTCGAGCGACAGCACCACGCGCTTGCCCGGCGTTTCGCCGGTCGCAATGATCGCTTCGCACAGGGTTTCCAGGGCCGCCTCGTTCGAGGCAAAGGTGGGCCACCAGCCACCCTCATCAGCGACGCCTGCGCTCAGACCCTTGCGGGCCATGATTGTCCCGGCGGCGTGATAGATCTCGGCGGTGATTTCTAACGCCTCGTCAAAACTGGTGGCTCCGGGTACCATAACCATGAAATCCTGCACATCGACGCGCCGTCCGGCGTGTGCGCCACCGCCAAAGATCTGAATCTCCGGCAAGGGGATTGTGGGTGTACGGCCGTAGCTTTGCGCCAGATGCTGCCAAAGCGGCAGTCGCGCCGCCGCCGCCGCCGCATGCATGCAGGCCAGCGACGCCGCAACGATAGCATTGCCGCCAAGATTCGATTTCAGCGTGGTGCCGTCTGCCGCAACGAGGGCCGAGTCGATGCCGTCTTGATCGCCGACCTCGCGCCCGATCATCGCCGAGGCGATCGGTCCGGCTATGTTCGCCAGCGCTCCCTGCACGTCCAGGCCCTTCAGGCGCTGCCCGCCATCCCGCAGGTCCATCGCCTCCCGTGAGCCGCGTGAGGCACCGGCGGGGGCGATGGCTCGCCCGCAAACACCGTTTGCCAGTTGCACGGTCGCTTCGACGGTCGGGTTGCCACGGCTGTCCCAGACCCGGCGCCCGGATACTGCCGAAATCTTGGTCGCACTCATGATTTGATCCCATTGGCTGACAATCTTAAAACTAAATCCCCGAGGCTCGCTTCGGGATGTTCCAGCAAGCTCAAGGCCTTGGCCCTGACCCAGGCTCGTTCTGGTTCCGACAGGTATTCGACCGGTGATTTACCGTCGATCCGCGCCAACATCAGCGCGGGCACCAATGCGGCGGTCCGGGCCTCCAGCGCCGCTGAGTCTTCCCACCGCACATGCGGGGCGTAGGCCTGCCAGAACTCAAGCACGGACCCAAGCAACCTGGCGCGTGATTTCGCCAGATGAACCGATTTCAGGATCAAATGATTCAGACAGAAGGCAACATCAAAACACGGGTCACCCATGCTGGCGCATTCGGCATCCAACAGGATCGGCTGATCACCATGAAACAGGATATTCTTCGGACTGACATCGCCATGCACCAGAGTGGTCCGCGACGTATCCAGGCCTGCCGCCAGCTGCATTAGGCGCGGTGCCACCGACGAGTGGCGCTGTGCGGTGAACAGCAAATAGGGCTCAACTCGGATCGCATGGAAGTCGGCGCTATTGTCAAAAGCACTGCGGTCAAAATCGGTCGCAGCCCCTGCGGCATGAACGCGGCCCAGCACGTCGGCCACAGCCGCCGCCTCGTCCCGAACGGGGTCGCCATTCAGCAACGAGGTCTTCCATAGACGCACGTCCGCACCTGTAACAAAACTCATCGCAAAGCCATGCTCTGCCTCGGAAAAACCATGCAACTCGGGGGCGGATCCGGGGGCAACCCTTCCTGCCACCGACAGCCAAGCGTATTCGGCGCGGCTTCGATGAACGGGAGCGTGCCAATCGGCTGCAACGCGCAATTTTTCCAGCGCAAATTTGACGCAGTAGTTTTTCCCACCGACCACGACGCGGGCGATGTCAGATGCAACCCCACCGGCCAGCGGGATGACCTCAGACACATCGGAAGGATGCCCGAGGCCGAGTGTTTCGATCAAGTCAGTGCAACGTTTCTCAAGATTTTCTGGCATCAGGCGCAACTCGACTCTATATGTTCACGTGAACAATTAGCAGTCATACGTAGTTGGTGCAAGACTTCCCAAACAGAAATTGCCAAACTGGGATGAAAGCAGAATTGAGGCCCGAATGTCTGAAAGAGTTACGATAAAGTCCATTGCTCAGGATCTGGGCTTGTCTCACATGACGGTGTCACGCGCGCTGTCCGGCCATTCCAATGTCCATGCCGAAACCCGGAACGCCGTGATTGAGCGGGCCAGGACGCTTGGTTACGTGAAAAGCGCCGCTGCAAGCGCAATGCGCGGCGACGCGACGCGGATTGTCGGTTTGCTGCTGCCGAACCTTGTGAACGAATTCTACGCGCAGTTTGCCGATACGATGGCGCGCGCCTGTGAGGAGCAGGCCCTGCATCTGGTGATCCATCTGACCAACGATGATGAGATCAACGAGCGCCAAGCGATCCTGCGGCTGCGCGAAGTTCAGGCCAGCGCCGTTGTCATGGTGCCGGCGCCTGTTGCCGGCTCCGATGAGCCTGCAACCATTGAAGGCATGCGCGTTGTGCAACTCATCCGTCGGCGAGATTTGGCGCCGGCGCTTCTAATTGACGACGCTTCCGCGATTGCAGATGCTGTAGATCATCTGGCTGGCCGCGGACACCGGAGCATTGGTTTTATTGGTGCCAACCTGCAGCTGTCTTCGGGACGTGAGCGATTCGCCGCCTTTCGCGATTCTCTGCAACGGCACGGGATTGCGATGCGCGGCGCACTGACGATTACGGCTGCGCCCTCCTTTCGGATGGGGCATGAAAGCCTTTTGGCCCTTCTCGATGGCAACGAGGCCATGACCGCTCTTGTTTGCGGCGGCTTTGAGATTTCAAATGGGGCGCTGGATGCCTGCCTCGAGCGCGGCTTGCGGTTTCCGGATGATCTGGCCTTCGTCGGATACGGGGATCCGGCCGCTTATCGATGGATCGCTGGCGGCATCACGACAATCCGGCTCCCGGTAGTGGAAATGGCCACTGGTGCGGTTCGTCGTCTTACCCAGACTCTGGAGCAAACCTACGAGCCTCAGTCACCTCAAATGTTTTCTGCAGCCTTGGTCACCAGACGCTCAACCTGATCTGGCATAGCGACGAGACGCCCTGCCAGAACACAGTTGATTGAGGCGGTTAGTGCAGTCCCTTACTCCTGCTTCCGCTCGAGTGTGCAAACGCTGTGTCAGTCGATGTTCAATGTGCCGTTCCAGAGGCATTCAAGTCCGTCGGAAACGGCAACCGGATCTTCTTTATGTCATGGTCGAAAGCGGGATGCGCCTCGGTGAAGTCTGCAACCTCAGACCGCAGGACATTCGGTCGATGACGAAGTGCCCCATGTCGAGGTCGCCGAGCGCGATGACCGTCGCCAGAAGACCGAATACTCGATTCAGGACAACATCACGGAACAAGGACCATCGGGCCGTCGCCGCGACGGTCGAGAATATCGGCATGCGCCTGCTGGGCCTCGGACAGCGGATATTTGCGGGCGCTGACCGCGCCGAACACTCCGTTCCGCCAGGCTGCGAATACCGCGTCGGCGGCGGCCTGCAGGTTGTCTTTTGTCACATGCTGCCCGGTGCTGCCGCGCACGAGGCGGATGCCGCGCCGGTCGAGGTCGGCCTCATCGATAGCAGCACCACCGGATGCCGCGCCGATTACGGCGATCGTTCCACCGTCGCGGATCACGTTGAGCGTCGTGGCGAAGGTCGTTGCCCCGACCAGTTCGTAGACGATGTCGACGCCGTTGGGGGCGTGCGTGCGGATATGATCCTCGAGCCCGGCTGTTTCATAGGCGAAGGCATGGTCAACGAGCTCCCGCAAGGCGGGCAGCTTGTGGTGCGAGCCGGTTCCGATCACCGTGAACCCGCGCGCCTTCAGCCAGCGGGCAAGCAGATTGCCGACGCCGCCCGTCGCGCCCTGGACAAGGACGAGGTCGCCGCCGCTCGGTTTCGCCATCGCGTTGATCGCCATCCAGGCGGTCAGACCCTTGGTGAGGATGGTCGCCGCCGTCTCGGCGGATATGTCATCGGGCAATTTGACGAGGACGTCCTCGTTCACGACTCGCGATGTGGCATAGCTGCCGGGCGCGAAGAAATAGGCGACCCGGTCGCCGGCGGCAAAACGAGTGACGCCTTGGCCGATCGCTTCGATAGTACCGGCGCCCTCGACCCCCGCCACTGCGGGCAGGCCGAGCTTGAACGTACCGTCCCGGAACATGGTGTCGACGAAGTTCACGCCGATAGCTTCCTGTTTTATCAGAACCTCGCCGGCGCCAGGTGCGCGGGCATTTTCCTGTTCGACGTGCAGGACGGACGGGCCGCCCCACTGGCTGTACTTGACGACATAGGTCATGGCTTACTCCGTTGGGCAGGCCCAGCCTGCCGCCGTGTTGATCCAAATGTGAGGGGATTGCCGCGGCGAACGCGCGCGGGGCGGCCTTCGGGTTCTATCGCTCGAACGCGCCGAGCTGGCGCAGGCCCGTCATCCAGTCTTCGCTGTGCCAGGTCTTGCTGATCCTGCCGTCTTCGACGAGGTGAATGTCGATGGCCTGAATGCGGATTTTCCTGCCGGACGCCGGAAGCCCGACGAAAGGCTGCATTTGCGTGCCCGTAATCGTCGAGCGGACGACAACCTTGTTTCCCTCGGAAACGATATCGTCGATGGCGATGCGGAAGTCCGGGAACGTGGTGTGAAGCATTTTTACGCCGGCCTGGGCCGGTTGCGGGCCGTGGGCAGTTTCGCGGTCGTTGGGAAGCTCCTGCCAGTCGTCGGAAAGGATGGCTTCCAGAATGTCCGGTCTGTTCTTGTCGAAGGCCTCGTACCATTTGGTGGCGATTGCCGTTTGCTGGTTTTGCGGCGCGGCGATGGCGCCCTGGCCGAGAAGCAGCGCTGCGACCAGCGGAAGAATTTTCAGGATACGCATGGGTTTTTCCTGTTCGATCTTTGCCTGGGAGGAGTTGGCGTGAGCGCCGGCCCGAGGCCGGCGCGATGCTTGCCTAGCGGCGCCAGCCGTCGATGCTGAGCTTGCCGCCGCCAAAGGCGATGACATTCAGCAGTCCGCCGGCCATGGCAATGTTCTTGAAGAAGTGGATGAACTGGTTCAGATCTGCGAGATCGTAGTGGAAGCTCACCGCAGTCGCGACCGAGAAGACGGCAAGGACAGCGGCGACAAGGCGCGTCTGGTAGCCGAGGGCGAGGGCGATACCGCCGATGATTTCCACGACGAGCGCGGTACCGTAAGCCAGCGTTGGGAACGGCAGGCCAACGGACTCGATATAGCCGATCGTCATGGCCGGAGCGGAAAGCTTGCTCAGACCGGAGAGTACGAAAATCAGGCTGATGAGAATGCGTCCGGCTGCCGGCAGGACTGCCTGGACGGTGACGGAAGACGCCATGTCTTCCACCTGACGGGCGATTGCTGTGTTCGACATGTTCGTTTCCTTTGAAAACCGGCAAGCCACCAAGGCTGCCCTGTGGACATGACTATGCCGCGGGATAACTCATCGCAAAAGCCGAATAAAATAGACAATAACGTTCTAAAAAATCGAAAAGATGGGCGTGATATCATGGCCGGTGAAATGCCCGGCGACGACTGAACCCACCGATGGCTTGTGTCGGATCTCGCCAGCTGTCGCCTGAGAAATACATGTACGACCAGGCCCATCGCCGGCCGTATTGCCCGGTCGGAAATCTTGCATGCGGGGTTTAACCTGAACGCGATAGCCCCCATCGTGTGCGCGATGGGGGCTTGGTGGCCGGACGTGGCAACGTCGACGAAGGAGGCGTGGCGAAAGGGCTCCGTCAACCCTTCTTGATCAGATTGACGGCCACCAAGGGACCGCCGAACTGTTGCATGGGCGCGGCGGCCTTGAGGCTGCCGAGATTGAGCGGCGCGAAACCCAGTTTCTCGATGAGACCAGCGACACTGACGTTGGCGCCCTCATCGTTGCCTGACAACAAGACGACCCTGCGCCCCGACGCCTCGACGGGATCAGCGGCCAGCACCGCAGCCGGTATCGTATTGAACGCCTTGACTACTTTCGCGCCGGGCAAAGCCTCGGCGACGATTTCGCTCGACAGCCTGCCACCGAGATCGGCGGGGCGGAACTCGGGAAACTTGATTGCATTGGTCGCGTCAACGGCGATCGTGCCCGTCCAGTCCTTGCGAGCTTTTGCCAGTTCAGGCACCGCCGTAAACGGCAGGGCCAGGATGACGATATCCTGCGCCAGGGCATCCGCGATATCGGTGGGAACCACCGTTTTGCCGAACTTCGTTGCAGTGGCCTCCAGCGAGGCCGCGCCGCGGCTGTTGGCCACCTTGACCGCTATGCCCTTCGAGGAGAAATGCGTGATGAGAGCCGAGCCGATCGCGCCCGATCCGATGATTGCGTAGGTCATGTTCGATGTCCTTTTGGGTTCGTTGATTGATGGTTTCAGGTTAGGCTATGTTCGCCGGCCCGTCGGGCAGCGGCGTGAACTCGGTTTCGCCCGGCACTCCGGGGAACACGCGGTCCCGCCAGTCGAGGGCAGCCTGTTCGATCCGCTCGCGGCGGCTCGACACGAAGTTCCAGAAGATGTGCCGCTTCTCGGCGAGCGGTTCGCCGCCCAGCACCATCAGCCGCGCCGGGCCGATCGCCTTGAGGACGATTTCGGAGCCGGGCTTGAAGACGATCAACTGGTCTTCAGTGAAACGCCCGTCCTGCCCAGCCACCTCGATGGTTCCGCTGATCACGAAAACGGCCCGCTCGATGTGCTCCCCGTCGATGCGGAAGCGCGCACCGGGGACAAGCGCCACGTCGGCATTGAACATATCTGAGAACGTTCTGGTCGGCGCTCGCCGGCCGTGCAGCGAGCCGGCAATCAAGCGCATGTCGATGCCTTCGCCTTCGATGCGCGGCAGTTCCTGTGCGCCAAGATGCTGGAAACCGGGGTCGGTCTCCTCGTGGGTAGTGGGTAGCGCCACCCAGCTCTGAAAGCCAAACAGACGCCCTCCGGCTTGCCGCAGCGTATCGCTGCTGCGCTCGGAATGGACGATGCCCCGGCCCGCAGTCATGACGTTGACCTCGCCGGGCTTGATTTTCTGGACGTAGTTCTCACTGTCGCGATGGATGATCTCGCCATCGATCAGATAGCTGATCGTCGCAAGCCCAATATGCGGGTGCGGCCGGGAATCGATGCCGGCGCCGGGACGGAAGGTCACAGGCCCGAAACTATCCAGAAAGATGAACGGACCGACGGTTCGTCGCAGCGGCGACGGCAGCGCGCGTTTCACCGAAAACCCGCCAAGATCACGGGTTGCCGGAAGTATGATCTGTTCGATGGGCGCATTCGAAGCGAATGTCATTTTCGAGCTCCTTCAACGATCCCGGCTCGGCCGAAAGGCGAGGGGAGGTTGCTGTCGAGCTTCAAAATACCGCTGGTCGCTTGCGGAAAAAACTGACATAAAATGAACGGAAACGTTCGAGGAAATAGATATGCAGAATCCCGGCATGCCGACCCTTGACCAGCTCAAGGTTTTTCTGACGGTCGTGGATGTCGGAAGTTTTGCAGGGGCTGCGCGCAAGCTCGGGCGGGCCACCTCGGTCATCAGCTATTCGATCGCCAATCTCGAAGCCCAGCTCGGCGTCTCGCTGTTCGATCGCGATACGACGAAGAAGCCACAACTGACGACGGAGGGGCGCACGGTGCTGGCGGAGGCGCGCATCGTCTCGAACGGTGTCAACGGCCTGCGCGCCAAGGTGCGCGCCATGCTCGAAGGGGTGGAGCCGGAAATCCATGTGGCGCTGGATGTCATGCTGCCGGCTTCGCGCGTCACCGATGCGTTGAAAGCCTTTAGCGAAGCCTTCCCGTCGGTGACCCTGTATCTCTATGTCGAGGCCTTGGGGGCGGTCACGCAGATGGTGTTGAACCGGGCGGCGGTGATCGGCATCAGCGGCCCGCTCGATATCGAGGTCGATGGGCTCGAGCGGATCGGTGCCGGGTTCGTGCAGCTCATTCCGGTGGCCGCACCGTCGCATCCGCTGGCGAAGGCCGGAAAAAACCTGCCCGGCGCGGGGCGCGAACATGTCCAGCTCGTACTGACAGACCGCTCGACATTGACGCAAGGGTTCCAGCTCGGCGTCGTCGGCGCACGCACCTGGCGGCTGGCCGACCTTGGTTCCAAGCATATGCTGCTGAAGGAGGGCATCGGCTGGGGCAACATGCCCGAGCCGATGGTGCGCGAGGATATCCGCTCAGGCCGTCTCGTCCATCTCGACCTGCCCGACTGCAAGGGTGGGCCGTACCGGCTTCAGGCGGTGCACCGCACCGACATGCCGCCCGGGCCTGCCGGCCGCTTCCTGATTGCGCATTTCGAACAGCAGGCGGAAGACGACGACATGACCTATTCAGAGCGGTGGTAGGCCGGCTCAGGTCATGATGAGAACATTCTTTTCAGTGGCTTCGGCCGCAGTGGTGCTGCGATAGGCATCGGCAGCCTGATCGAAGCGCCATTCCCGTACCGGCGGCTTCCCGAATGAACCATCGTCGAAGGCTGCCTTGAGCCTATCGAGAATGCCGGCGATCTCTTCGCCGGTGAGTTTCGCAGTATCAACCCCCAGCAACCTCGACCGGTTGTGGTAGAAATCGGTGAGGTCGAACTCGACAAGTTTCTGACCGGTGCTGGTGATGACGAGCTGACGGCCGCCCAGCGCCAGCGATTGGAGCGCCGGCTCGAACAGGGGGCCGCCGACCGCATCGAGCACGATATCCGCGCCCTTGCCCCAGGTCGCAGCGCGCACGGCCTCCGGCAAGTCCTTCTTCGCAAGGTCGATGGTCTCGTCGGCCTCGCTGACCCCCTTGCCTCTCGCTGCGACGATGGTGCGGGCGCCGAGATGGTGCGCGATCAGGGTGGCGGCGCGGCCGACGGCGCCAAGGCCGCCGGTGATCAGCAGCGTCTCGCCCGCCTTCAGCGCGCCGATATCGACAAGCGCATGCCAGGCCGTGACGAAGGGTGCCCCGACCGCTGCCGCCTCGACCATTGACAGGCCCGCGGGCTTTTCCGACAGCCAGCTTGCAGGAAGCACGACATAATCCGCATGCGCGCCATCGCGGCGGAAACCGAAGCCGGCGCCGCTGCCCCAGACTTCCCTTCCGGCAAGTGCGCCGCCCTCGACGACCACGCCGGCAAAATCGCGGCCGGGCGTGCGCGGAACCGATCCACCGAACAGGCCGCTGACGATCTTCACGTCGCTCGGGTTGATCGCCGCCGCATGGACCTTGACCAGCACCTCACCGGCATTGAGGGCGGGAATGGGGATGTCCCGGTGGATCAGGACATCCGGCGTGCCGAATGTTTCGAAACGAAGGGCTTTCATCGCCAAGAATCCTTTGCGGGTCAGAGGACGGCCAGCAGGCCGCCGTCCACGAGGAGCGCGATGCCCGAGACGTAGCTGGAGAGGTCCGAGCCGAGATAGGCGACCGCGTCGCCCACTTCGGAGGGCTGGCCGAGGCGGCGCAGCGGCGTGCGCTTGCGAAAACCTTCCGATGCCTCGGCAATGCCGGGGCTGGTGCGCAGAAGCTCGGTATCGATGGTGCCGGGTGCGACCGCGTTGACGCGGATGCCGTCGGGGCCGAGCGCGTCGGCCAGCGATTTCGCCATCAGCACGACGCCGCCCTTGCTGGTGGAATAGGCGACGGTGATGCCGGCGCCCGATATGCCGCCCATGCTGGCCATCARCACGATGCTGCCGCCCTTGCCGTTCGCCTTCATCTRGCGGGCCGCAGCCTGCGCGCCGAACAATGGGCCATCGAGATTGATCGACAAAAGCCGGTGGTAATCGTCCTCCGGCACGTCCGCGCCGTCGGTGCGCAGCGTGATGCCGGCATTGGCGACCATGACGTCGACGCCACCGAATTCGGCAGAGGCTTCGATGAGTGCGTCATTGTCGGCACGCTTGCTGACGTCGGTCTTCACGAAGCGTGCGGCCGAACCGATCGCCTCGATCTCCTCAACCGTCGGTCGGCCGCCTTCGCGCGGGGCCTCGGTGATGTCGGCGACGATGACGGCTTTCGCCCCATGTTCGGCGGCGCGGATGGCGATGGCGCGGCCGATGCCGCTCGATGCGCCGGTCACGACGACCACCTTGTTCTTCAGAATGTCACTCATGGCACTGTTCCTTCGGGAAAATGGGATGGTTCAGCCCTTCGGCTGAAGCTGGAGGCCGAGTTGGCCGACGAGCGAATAGAGATTGGCGACGCCCCAGTGTTCGGTGATCTTGCCGTCGACGACGCGCATGGCATCGACCGTCTCGAACTGGATCGTCTTGCCTGTCGGCTCGATGCCGAGAAAGGTTCCCCTGTGCGTGCCGTAATAGGTCTTGAAGGTCGTCACGAGGTTGCCGTCGGCCGTCTGCCAGTGGATGACCGCATGGAAATCCGGAAAGGCCTTGCGCAGGCCGGCATAGAGGCCGCGCACGCCCTCCTTGTCCGGCACCATGTTCGGCTGCGGGGTATGATCGAGAAAATCCTCGGAAAAGACTTCGTCGAAGACGGCGAAATTGCCCTTTCCCTGCACCTCTTCGGTGTTCCGGCGAACCACTGCGATCGCCGCTTCGCTTTCTGCACTTCTGGTCATGGTCGTATCCTTCGATGTCTGGGGGTTAAAGTTCGAAACCGCCGATGGTCATGCCGCCATCGACGACGATCATCTGGCCGAAGACGTAGCTTGCGGCCGGCGAACTGAGCCACACGGCGACCTCGGCGAGTTCGCGCGGCTGGCCGCCGCGCTTGGCGGGGATGGCTTTTCGGGCAAGATCGGCGAAGGCCGGATTCTGGGCGCTGTTGGCCACCACCATCGGCGTTTCGGTCCAGCCCGGGGCAAGCGCGTTGACGCGAATGTTGCGGCTGGCATTTTCCATCGCCGCGACGCGGGTCAGGCCGTGGATGCCGTGTTTGGAGGCGGCATAGGCACTCATGCCGCCCGGTCCGGTCAGCGCGGCGACGGAGGCCGTGTTGGTGATCGCGCCGGCACCCGTCCTGGCGATCAGCGGGATCTCGTATTTCATGCCAAGGAAGACGCTGCGCAGGTTGACGGTCAGCACCCGGTCGAAATCCTCGGTCGGGTAGTCCTCGATGCGGTGGGTGCCGCCGGTGATGCCGGCATTGTTGAACGCCGCATCCAGCCGTCCGGCATCCTTTTCGATGCGTGCGAGAAAGGCCTTCACTGGCTCTTCGCTCGAAACATCCACGCTGAAGATGTCGATCTTTCCCGCGGCCGCGATGTCCTTTGTTTCCTCAAGGCCGTTCATGTTGAGGTCGGCCGCGAAGACATGCGCGCCGCGCTCGGCAAACAGCCTTGCCGCCTCCCGGCCGATCCCCGAACCTGCGCCGGTGACCAGAACCACTTTGCCGTCGAAATCCATAGGCATGGCTTCGCTCCTCGCCCGCACGTGCGGGACGATGTTTCCGTTTGGTTGTTGGGGTTAAGGG
>NZ_JBFUBH010000034.1:0-33633 GCF_056405855.1 Pararhizobium sp. P1_E7
GCATCAGCACGATCTGGTAGGAACCGTTCAGCAGGCCCTGGTGCAGCAGCTGCGGCGCGGCCACATCGATTTCCAGATGCACGCGCGGCGCCTGCCGGTAGAAGGCGGCGAGCGCGCCTTGCAGGTCGAGGTCGCGGTTGGTGATCATGGCATCGACGGTGCCGAAACTGAGATTGCCCGTCAGCTCGCCCTGCGCCTCGCCGATGCGGCTCTGGAATTTTTCTAGTGAGCCGAACAGCTCCAGCGCGGCCTCATAGACAAGCCGCCCCTCGTCCGACAACAGGAAGCCGCTGCGTCCACGGCTGCACAGGCGCAGACCAAGGCGTTCTTCCAGATGGCGCATGTGTGTGGAGATCGTCGCTTGCGTCATGCCGAGCGCCGATTGCGCTGCGGAAAAACCGCCGTGCTGCACGACTGAGGCGAAGACGCGCAGCAGCCGCAGTTCGGTATCTCCGAGCGAGAGGTTGAGGACGCGATGGCGAACCTTGTTGATCATTCATTGATTAATGCACAAGTAAACATGCAATCATAGATACTTTTAAATGTATTGGCGTTTGGCACACTCCTTCCACCTTTGGAGGAGGGCACATGACCAGCAATTCCTATGAAACCGGGCGTTTGAACCTGCCGTTCGTCGGCATCTGCACGTTCGGCAAATATCGTTACGAGCCGGACTGGGACGCCATCGACGCCGACGTGGCGATCCTCGGCGCCCCCTTTGACTGCGGCACCCAATGGCGGGCTGGAACCCGCTTCGGGCCGCGCGCCATCCGCGAGGCCTCCACTCTGTTCTCCTTCGGCCATGGCGGTGCCTACGACCACGAGGACGACGCCACCTACCTGCCGAGCGGTGAGGTTTCCATCGTCGATATCGGTGACGCCGATATCGTTCATACTGACACGATGAAGAGCCACGCCAATATCGAATTCGGCGTGCGCAAAATCCTAGCCGCCGGTGCGCTGCCGGTCGTGCTGGGCGGCGACCATTCGGTCAACATTCCCTGCATCAACGCCTTTGCAGAGGACTGCGCGAAAAATGGCCCCATCCACATCGTGCAGATCGACGCCCATCTCGACTTCGTCGATGAGCGCCACGGCGTGCGCTATGGCCACGGCAACCCGATGCGCCGCGCGGCTGAAAAGCCCTACGTCAGTGGGTTGTCGCAACTCGGCATCCGTAACGTCTCCTCCACCGCGAAGGAGGGTTACGAGGACGCCCGCGCCATGGGCTCCGACATCCTTTCGGTGCGCCAGATCCGGGCGCTCGGTACGGATGCTGTCGCCGAGCGCGTTCCGGCTGGGGCTCGTTACTACGTGACGATCGATATCGACGGTTTCGACCCGTCGATCGCCCCGGGCACGGGCACGCCGTCGCATGGCGGCTTCATCTATTACGAGGTGCTGGAAATCCTGGCGGCGCTGACAAAACGCGGCACGGTCGTCGGCATCGACCTGGTCGAGGTTGCCCCCGACTACGATCACTCCGGCTCCACGTCCATCCTGGCCGCGCAGGTGCTGATGAACCTGATCGGCCGCGTCATGCATGCGCGAAAAGGCTGAACCCAGCCGCGTTTCCGGTCGTGCACAAGGGTGATCCCAGTTTCCTTGAGCGGGCGGCGCGTGTTTTCCGCGCGCGGGTCCGGCAGAAATTCTATCGATGAGGAGAAAAGCGATGGACGAAAACGTCCGCAATTATCTGGAACAGTACGGCGTCAGCGACGCGACGCGGCGGTTTCTGGCCAAGCCGCAGAAGATGTTCATCGGCGGGCAGTGGGTCGATAGCGCCGACGGCGCGACCTTCGATGTTCACGAGCCCTCCACCGGCGGCCTGGTGACGTGCGCGCCCTCGGGTACGGCCACGGATCTCGACCGTGCGGTGAAGGCCGCGCGTCACCAGTTCGACGGCGGCGAATGGCGCCGCCTCAAACCGCTTGAGCGCGAGCGCCTGATCCACCGCCTCGCGGACCTGATCGAGGCGCATGCCACCGAACTCGCCGAAATCGAGGCCATCGATATGGGCAAGTCGGTAGCCTTCGCGCGGGACGTCGATGTTCAAGGCACGATCGATACCTTCCGCTATTTTGCCGGCTGGGCCTCCAAGCTGCATGGGCGCACGGTCGAGCCGTCGCTGCCCGGCAACTATTTCGCCTATACCCGCAAGGAGCCGCTGGGCGTGGTGGCGGCCATCGTGCCGTGGAATTTCCCGCTCCAGACAATGGCCTGGAAGCTCGCTGCCGCCCTTGCCGTCGGCTGCACTGTCATCGTCAAGCCGGCGGAACTGACCTCGCTCTCCACCCTGCGCTTCGCCGAACTCGTACAGGAGGCAGGCATTCCCGATGGCGTGGTCAATATCGTGACGGGCCGGGGCAGTGTGATTGGCGCGGCCATGTCGGTCCATCCCGGTATCGACAAGGTGACCTTTACCGGTTCCACACCGGTCGGGCAGGATGTCGGCCGCAGCGCCGTCGGCAATCTCAAGCATGTGACGCTGGAACTGGGCGGCAAATCGCCCGTCCTGGTGCTGGAGGACGCGGATATCGCCAGCGCCGCCCGCGCGGTGGCCAACGGCGTGTTCTTCAATTCCGGGCAGGTCTGCGATGCCGGCACGCGGGTCTATGTCCAGCGCTCGGTCCATGACGCCTTCCTCGACGAGCTGGTCGCCGTCACCCGCACGCTCAAGCTCGCGCCGGGTCTGGACCCCGATTGTTACATCGGGCCCCTGGTGTCGGCGCGGCAGAAGCAGGTCGTGTCCGGCTATATCGAGGCTGGTTTGCGTGAAGGAGCGGCACTGATCCACGGCGGCGGCAGTCCCGACGGGCCGGGCCATTTCATCGAGCCCGCCATCTTCGCCCATTGCACGCCGGAAATGAGCATCGTGCGGGAAGAGATTTTCGGCCCCGTGCTGGTGACGGCCGCCTTCGATGATCTCGATGATGCGGTGGCACTGGCCAATGACACGCCCTTCGGCCTCGCCGCCGCTATCTACTCGAATGATCTGTCGCGCGTTCACGGGCTGGTCCCGCGCCTGCACGCCGGGTCGATCTACGTCAACGCCCACAGCACCATCGACCCTGCCATGCCCTTCGGCGGCTTCAAGGCATCGGGTTTCGGCAAGGATCTGGGGCCGGAGCAACTGGATTACCTCATGGAGACGAAGGCGGTCTGGATAACGATGCCGTAAGCTTTTGAGCCAAATCCGAACGGGCACCACCCATAACAAAAAAAGCGACCCGCGCGGGCCGGCCGATCGGTCGGACTGCGTGAGGCTTGGTGCATCTGAACTCCAACCGGAACGTGTTGGAGATATCGCGAAAAGGGGAATGAACAATGCAATCGGATTCACAGAGCAGCGTTGCCGCCTCGAGTGCGGCGAAACTCGAAATCGAAGGCCATTCCATCGATTTCGTTCCCGAGAATGAACGCAACGACAGGCTTTCGACCCAGGGGCCGTTCTGGTTCGTGGGCAATTTCACCTTCTTTACCATGACCATCGGCTTCGTGGGGCCTAGCGTGGGCCTGAATTCCTGGTGGACCACGGTCGCCGGAACGCTTGGCATCATGTTCGGCACCCTGTTCATGGCCTTTCATGGCTCGCAGGGGCCGCATCTGGGGCTACCGCAGATGATCCAGTCGCGTGCCCAGTTTGGATACCGGGGCGTGATCCTGGTTCTGTTCGCAACCCTGTTCGTGTTTGCCGGGTTCAACATTGTCAACCTGGTGTTGATGATGCAGGGCCTCAATACCCTGTTTCAGTGGTCGCCCCTACAGGTTGCACTCGCCGTGACCGTGCCCGCAGTGGTCCTGGCGATCCTCGGCCATGACTGGATGCACAAGACCTTCAAATGGTCGTTGTTCATCTCGCTGCCGCTCTACGGCGCTATCACCGTCGCGGTGCTGGCGGGCTGGTTGCCGGACGCGCCTGGTGTCGCGGCCGCGCAGTCCCAATCGGCGGCGGCGCTTGGCTTCAACTGGACCGGTTTCATCGCGCAGTTTGCCGCCGCGGCCAGCTACAACATCGCCTATGCGCCCTATGTCTCCGATTATTCCCGCTATCTGCCCAAGAACACACCCAGCGGCCGCCTGATCCTGGCCGTCTTCCTCGGTGCCTCCCTGTCGGGGGCCTGGATGATCGCCGTCGGCGGTTGGCTCGGCGAACATCTGGGCGCGACGGACGTGCTGGTCGCCCTCCACAGCGTCGGATCGGCCGTCGGGCCGCAGCTGGGTCCGCTCGTCGTGGCCATGACGATCCTGGCCTTCCTGCCCGTGATCGCCATGAACATCTACAGCGCCAAGCTCACGACCATCACCGGCTGGGATTGCTTCGCCAAGGTTATCCCGACCGCCAAGGTCCGTATCTGGGCCATCATCTTCGTGGCACTCCTGCAGCTCAGCGTCGCGATGTATATCTACACATCGAGCTCGGGCCTGTCGGTTCTCAATGTCTATCTGATCGTCATGCTGTATTTCCTCGTGCCGTGGACGGCGGTCAACCTGACCGACTACTTCTTCGTCCGCCGGGGGCGCTACGCGATCCCGCACTTCTTCCTGCCTAAGGATAACATCTATGGGCTGTGGGGCCGCCGCGGTCTGCTCGCCTACCTGGCCGGTTTCGTGGCCATGATCCCGTTCTTCTGCATCTTCAACGGTCCGGACGAAATCTATGTCGGTCCGCTGGCCCGGCTGATGGGCAGCGTCGATCTGGCGTGGCTGGTCGGACTGATCGTGTCGAGCGTTGCCTATTACCTGCTCTCCCTCTCGCTCGACCTGGCAACGGAAGAGAAAATCATTCAGCGCATCGAAGAAAAATCACCGCACCTCACCACCGGCAAAGGCTGGTGAGGGCACCCTCGCACTCGCATCAAGGGGCATGATCATGTCAAACGAGTTCGACTACATCATCATCGGCGCCGGATCGGCCGGCTGTGTGCTCGCCAACCGGCTGTCGGAAGACCCGGCCACGAAAGTTCTCGTGCTGGAATACGGCGGCAGCGACAAGTCGATCTTCATCCAGATGCCGACGGCGCTCTCCATCCCGATGAACGGCACCAAGTACAACTGGAAATACATGACCCTGCCGGAACCCGGCCTCGACGGCCGGCGTGTGCATTGCCCGCGCGGCAAGGTCATCGGCGGCTCCTCATCGATCAACGGTCTCGTCTATATGCGCGGCCACGCCCGCGATTTCGACGAGTGGGAGGAGCGCGGCGCGCGCGGCTGGCGCTATGCCAACTGCCTGCCCTATTTCCAGCGTGCCGAAAGCTGGCAAGACGGGGGCGATGCCTATCGCGGCGCCGCCGGCCCGCTTGCCACCAATGCCGGCAACAAGATGAAGAATCCGCTCTATCGCGCCTTCGTCGATGCCGGCCATGAGGCGGGCTACATCACGACGGAAGACCCGAACGGCCATATGCAGGAAGGTTTCGGCCCCATGCACATGACCGTCAAGAACGGCGTGCGCTGGTCGACGGCGAACGCCTACCTGAAGCCGGCGATGAGCCGTCCGAACCTCACGGTCGTCACCCATGCCATGACACGGCGCGTGCTTTTGGAAGGAAAGCGCGCCGTCGGCGTCGAGTATGAACTGGGCGGCACGCGTGTCGTGGCGATGGCCACCCGCGAGGTGCTGATCTCCTCCGGCCCGATCGGCTCGCCGCATCTCTTGCAACGTTCCGGCATCGGCCCGGCGGCGGTGCTGCGGCAGGCGGGCGTCAAGGTGCTGCACGATCTGCCGGGTGTCGGTGAGAACCTGCAGGACCATTCCGAGGTCTACATCCAGTATGCCTGCAAGGAGCCGATCACGCTCAACGGCAAGATGGGACTTTTGAGCCGCGCCCTGATTGGCGCCGAATGGCTGCTGTTCAAAAAGGGGCTTTCGGTTTCCAACCATTTCGAGAGCGGCGGCTTCATCCGTTCCGACGCCGCGCTCGAATGGCCGGACATCCAGTTCCATTTCCTGCCCGCCGCCATGCGCTACGACGGCAAGAAACCGCTCGACGGACACGGCTTCATGGTGCTGACCGGGCCAAACAAACCGAAGAGCCGGGGCTATGTCCGCCTGCGCTCACCCGAGGTGCACGAGCAGCCGGATATCCTCTTCAACTATCTCGATCGCGAGGAGGACCGCGAGGGCTTCCGCCGCTGTCTGCGGCTGACGCGCGAGATCGTCGCCCAGCCGGCCTTCGACCGTTTCCGCGGCGAGGAGATCGCGCCGGGCGCGAATGTCCGCAGCGATGACGAGATCGACGCCTGGGTGCGCGAGACCATGGAAAGCACCTATCATCCCTGCGGCTCCTGCCGCATGGGCGAAGATGCCATGGCGGTGGTCGACAGCGATCTCAAGGTGCGCGGCATCGCGGGACTGCGGGTTATCGACAGTTCCGTCTTCCCCTCGGAGCCGAATGCCAACCTCAACGCGCCGACCATCATGCTCGCCGAACGCGCCTCGGATATCGTGCGCGGCAAGCCGCTGCTCGCCGCCTCCAATGCCGAGGTGGGCGTGGCGCCCGGCGTCGGCGTCAGCCAGCGAAGTGGCACGCCGCTGCGCGCGGTGCGGCCCTAGGGGAGCTCGATGTTGCGGGGTATAGGCTATGTCGTCGCGCGCCGGGATCACGGCGATCCGGAGGAGCCGCACGATTGGGCCCTCTTCATCGAGGCCTTCTTTTGCCGGCTGATGGCCCGCATTGCCAACCGGTCCGATCTGCATCGCCGGGGGCCCCCGGAGAGGCAGCAGCAGTGGCTTCACGACCGGGAAAGCGCCTCGGCGAAACGGCCGAGATAGGGCTTCATCCGCTCGGCCGGCACCCCGGCATAGCCGAGGATGAGCGCGCTTGGCCGGGGCGTCGCGATCGTATAGTCGGACAGCGGATAACACTGCAGCCCGGCATCGAGCACGGCGCGGTGCGCTGTCCGGTCCCCGGACTTTTCCAGCCACGCGAGCGCGTTGAGCCCGCTTTCGGAGCAATCGATGCGGGCAAGCGCGGCCAGCTCCACCCGGCCTGCCTCTTGGAAAGCCGCGCGGCGTTCGGCATAGAGGCCGCGCATGCGGCGCAGGTGGCTGGCGAAGTGGCCGCCGCCAATGAATTCGGCAAGCGCGAGCTGGGTTTCGACCGGCGCGCTGCGATGGATCAAGCCCGAAAGGTTGCGGAAGGTACCGACGAGCGGCGGCGGCAGCACGAGGTAACCGATGCGGATGCCCGGATAGAGCGCCTTGCTGAAACTGCCCGCATAGATCACCCGCCCGTTACTGTCGATGGAGCGCATGGAGGGCAGCGGCGCACCGTCGTAGCGAAATTCGCTGTCGTAATCGTCCTCGATGATCCAGGTGTCGTTTGCCCGCGCCCATTCGAGGAGGGCGAGCCGGCGCGGCAGCGACAGCGTCACACCGAGCGGATGGTGGCGCGAGGGCATGACGAAGGCGAGCCGCGCATCAGGATGGCGCGCTATGGCGCCCGCGACATCCATGCCCTCGGCATCCACATCCACGGGGCAGAGAGTCAGGCCGAGCGTGCGAAAAAGGTTGCTTGTGGTGACGGGGCCGGGGTCTTCGAACCAGATGCCGTCACCGGGATCGGCGAGCGCCAGCGCGGCGAGCGTGAAGGCGGCATGCCCGCCGGGCGTGATGACGATCTGCTCGGGATCGCAAGGATCGCGCCGGTGCAGGGCGAGATATTCAGCGATTCTTTGCCGCAGCACCAGTTCGCCCCCAACGTCGCCATAGCCCATCGCGGCGGCCCTGCCGCCGCGCGTTGCCGCATTCCAGCACTTGCGCCAGACGGCGAAGGGGAAGTGGTCGAGCGCCGGCTGGTTGGGCAGGAAGGGTTTTTGCTCCATCCGGCCGATATCAGCCGACAGGGCGCGCGACAGGCCGCCGATCCGCGACAGACGCGGCGGGATAGCGCCCTCGGCCGGCGTGAAGCGCGGCTTCGGCAACTGGCGGGGCAGGGCTKCGGAAACGAAAGTGCCCGCGCCCTGCCGCGCTTCCAGGTAGCCCTCGGCCTTCAGGTTCTCCAGCACCCGCACCAGCGTCTGGCGCGACAGGCCCAGCTCTTCCGCGAGGATGCGGCTTGCCGGCAGGCGCGTGCCCGCCCGCAGGTGGCCACGCAGAATCGCCATGCGCAACTGGTCCTGTACCTGACGGAATTTCGGCAGAGCGGCTGCCACGTCAAGGCACAGGAAGGGCAGGATCGGGCCTTCACGCTGCTTTGCCACCGACAGGCCTCCAAAATTGGTACAGTCGAATGCAGCATAATGGACATTTTATTGTTGTCCAATTGTTACATGCTCTCACTACACGAAAACGCACCGATGCAGCCCCAAAGGACGCAGACAGGTGCAAGGGGAACCGGGCCGGGCGGCAAGGCCGACGACCGGATGCAAGGACCAAAGCAGCCATTGCCCACGCGCCGTCGAGAACGGCCAACAGGAGGACTCCATGAACCGCTTCGTATCCCGCGCGGCCACCCGCGCATTCGTTTCCACGCTCGCACTTGCGGCCGCCTTGCCGGGACTTGCGCGCGCCGAGGTTCCACAGGCGCTCTTGGACGCCGCCACGAAGGAGGGCATGCTGACGGTGATCGCGCTGCCGCATGACTGGTGCAACTACGGCGAGGTCATCGCCGGCTTCAAGGCCAAGTATCCGGGCATCGAGGTCAACGAGTTGAACCCCGACGCGGGCACCGCCGACGAACTGGAAGCAATCCGCGCCAACAAGGGCAATACGGGCTCGCAGGCCCCCGACGTCGTCGACCTCGGCCTCGCCTTCGCACCGGCGGCCGCTGAAGAGGGGTTGCTTCAGCCTCACAAGGTCGCGGCCTGGGACGAAATCCCGGCCAATATCAAGGACGAGAAGGGTTATTGGTACGGCGATTACTACGGCGTTATGGCTTTCGGCGTGAACAAGGACCTGCTGGAGACCGCACCAACCGACTGGGCCGACCTGATGAAGCCGGAATATTCCGGCGCCGTCGCGCTTACCGGCGATCCGCGCTCCTCGGCGCAGGCGATCCTGGCTCTGATGTCGGCGGGCATTTCGCGTGGCGCGAAGCCGGGCGCGGAGTCCGGCGCCAAGGGGCTGGAACTCTTCGCAGAGCTGAACAAGGCCAGCAATTTCGTGCCGGTGCTCGGAAAGGCCGGCACCATCGCGCAGGGCCAGACGCCGATCGTCGCCGCGTGGGACTACAACCTGCTCGCCTGGCGCGACGGCCTGAAAGGCAATCCGCCGATGGACGTGGTCGTGCCGCAGAGCGGCGTGGTTGCCGGCGTCTACGTGCAGGCGATCTCGGCCTATGCGCCGCACCCGAACGCCGCCAAGCTCTGGATGGAATATCTCTATTCCGACGAAGGCCAGACCGGCTGGCTGAAAGGCTACTGCCATCCCGCACGCTTTGCCGCCATGCTGAAGGCCGGAAAATTCCCGCAGGAGCTTCTCGACAAGCTGCCGCCGACGGAGGCCTATGAAAAGGCGATCTTCCCGACGGTGGATGAGCTTTCCGCCAACAAGACCGCGGTCGTCGAAGGCTGGGATAAGGTCGTCGGCGCCACTGTGAAGTGAGTGTGAAGTAAGCCTTGCGTCCGGTCCGGAGGCTCCGCCGTCGCGGAGTCTCCGGCTGGAGCGCCTTCAGGGAACAATCCGATGACGACAACTGCCGTGTCTCTGCCGGCCGCCCTCAGGCCGCGGCAGATTCTCAACTGGTTCGGGGTCGCGCCCTTTTTCATTTTCGCCACGCTGTTCCTGATCCTGCCGACGCTTAACATCGTCGTCGGGGCTTTTCGCAATGCGCAGGGCGAGGCGACGCTCGAAAACCTTGGCAAGCTGCTCTCGCCCTCCATCCGGTCGGCCTTCTGGATCTCCATCGAACTCAGCCTGATGACGGCCGTGCTCGGCTGCCTGTTCGGCTTCCTCGTCGCTGCCGCCATCACGCTGGGCGGCCTGCCGCGCTGGCTGCGCAACGGCATCCTCACCTTTTCAGGAGTCGCCTCGAATTTTGCCGGCGTGCCGCTCGCTTTTGCCTTCATCGCCACGCTCGGCCGCCTCGGCTTCGTGACGATGCTTCTGCGCCACTGGTTCGGCATCAATCTCTACGGCTCCGGCTTCAACATCGTCTCCTTCCTCGGGCTGGCGCTCACCTATCTCTATTTCCAGATCCCGCTGATGGTGCTGATCATCACGCCGGCGCTGGAGGGGCTGCGGCGCGAATGGCGCGAGGCGGCGCAAAGCCTCGGTGCCAGCGGTTTCCAATATTGGCGCATGGTGGCGCTGCCGGTGCTGTGGCCCTCGCTGCTCGGCACGCTGGCGCTGCTCTTCGCCAACGCTTTCGGTGCGGTCGCCACCGCCATCGCGCTCACCGGTTCGTCACTCTCCATCGCGCCCATCGTGCTCTTTGCGCAGATCCGCGGCGACGTGCTCAACGATCCGCATCTCGGCTACGCCATCGCCTTTGCGATGATCGTGCTCACCGCCGTCGCCAACGGCATCTACATTCTCCTGCGCATGCGCGCCGAACGGTGGGTCAAATGACGGGAAAACGCCTCTGGTCCTGGCTCGCCGTCGCGCTCGGCGGGCTCTATTTCCTGCTGCCGCTCGCAGGCATGGTCGATTTCTCGATGCSCATGCAGCGGGGCAGCTACAGTTTCGAAGCGTACCGGATTGTGCTCGCCGATCCGCAGTTCCAGCAGACCTTCGGCTATTCGGTAGGGCTGGCCTTGCTGACCATCGCGATCGGCATCGTCATCGTCGTGCCGACGGCCTACTTCGTGCGGCTGCGCTTTCCGGGCCTCAGGCCCGTCATCGAGTTCATCACGCTGCTGCCGCTGGTCATCCCGCCGATCGTCATCGTCTTCGGCTACATCCGCATCTACAACACCTCCTCCATCCTGCCGCTGACGGGAAGCTGGTGGGGCACGAATATCCTGCTGCTGTTCGGTTATGCGGTGTTGTCGCTGCCCTATATGTACCGCTCGGTGGATACGGGCCTGCGCACCATCGATATCGCCAGCCTCACCGAGGCGGCGCAGTCGCTGGGGGCCGGCTGGACGCGCATCCTCACCGTCGTAATCCTGCCGAACGTTTTCGTCTCTGTGCTCTCAGGCGCCTTCCTGACCTTCGCCATCGTCATCGGCGAATATGTCTTCGCCGCACTGCTCAACGTCAACTCCTTCGGCCCCTACATGGTCTGGATGGGCGGCAACCGGGCCTACGAGCCCTCGGCGCTCGCCGTCGTCGCCTTCGCCATCACCTGGGCCTGCATGGGATTGATCCAGTTGTTCACCCGCTTTTCCAAATTCTCCACTGTGAGGCGCTGACATGGCCTTCCTCGATATCCACCACCTGCAAAAATCCTTCGGCGCGCTACGTGTCGTGAAAGACTTCACGCTCGGCATCGAGAAGGGCGAGTTCGTCTCGTTTCTCGGCCCCTCCGGCTGCGGCAAGACCACTGTGTTGCGCATGGTCGCGGGCTTCGAGACGCCGACATCGGGTTCAATCCGCATCGACGGGCAGGATGCTACAGGCCTTCCCGCCAACCGGCGCAAGATCGGCATGGTGTTCCAGGCCTATGCGCTTTTCCCCAACCTGACGGTGGAGGAGAATATCGGCTTCGGCCTCAAGGTGGCGGGCGAAGACAAGGCAGCGGCCCGCAAGCGCGTCGGCGAAATGCTGGAGCTGATCGGCCTGTCGCAATTGGGCGGGCGCTACCCCTTCCAGCTCTCCGGTGGCCAGCAGCAGCGCGTCGCGCTCGCCCGCGCGCTGGCGCCACGCCCGCAGGTGCTGCTGCTCGATGAGCCGCTTTCGGCGCTCGACGCAAAAATCCGCATCAGCCTGCGCGAAGAGATCCGCCGCATCCAGCGCGAACTGGGCATTACCACGATCTTCGTGACGCACGACCAGGAGGAGGCCCTGTCCATGTCAGATCGTGTCGTGGTCATGCACCAGGGCATCGCTGATCAGGTCGGCACGCCCTTCGAAATTTACAACCGGCCGGCGACACGCTTCGTCGCGCAATTCGTCGGCACGCTGAACCTTATCGATGCCGACCTCGTGGATGCCGACACCGGCCGCATCCGGCTGGGCGGTGTGCCCGTGGCCCTGAACCGGCCGCTGCCCGGCCGGGCCGGCGAGCGCGTCAGCCTCGCACTACGGCCGGAAACGGTGGCGCTGGGGCGCAAGCACGAAGGCAATGCTGTCGTCCTCGCCGGCACGATCGCCGAGGTGCATTTCCTCGGCGCGGTGATCCGCATCCGCGTCGCGGTCGAAGGCGGCCTCGTCTCGCTCGACACGTTCAACCAGCCCGACAGGCCGCCGCCCTCTATCGGCACGCCGGTCGAGATCAGCGTGTCGCATCGCGACCTGCTGGTCCTCGCCGCCTGACGGCAACAATGAATCAACCGGTCGCTTGTGGAGGAGTCGGCACCTTGACCGAAATGCCCTGGAACGCCCTGTCCCCCGACTGGCGGACGCGGATCGCAACCCTTTCCCCGACAAGCCGCGCCCGGCTTGCCGCGCGGGCGAAAAATGCGCCGCTGTTCGCCCATGCCTACGCTTTCCATCTCAACATGCGCTTCGGCGGCATGACGCCGCTACAGCTTGCCGAGTTCGCCGCGGCGCGGCAGCTCTGCGGCGTCAAGATCCATGTCGAGGATGGCGAGCAGGTCAGCCTCGACCGCATGCCCGACGATGCGTTGCGCGCCTTCGGCCAGGCAGTGGAACGGCGCGGGCTGGAACTGCATGTCGAGACCAGCACGACGGAAGCTGCCGGGCTTTCGGATGCGGTGCGCATCGCGCTTGCCACCGGCGCGACATCGCTGCGCTGCTATCCGCGCTACGAGGGACGGATTTCCGAGATCGTCGATTGGACGATCTCGGACCTGCGCCGCCTTGAGGCCTTCGATCCCGAGGGTCGGTTGCGCTACACGCTCGAGCAGCACGAAGACCTGAAATCTGAAGAACTGATCGGCATCCTCAACGCGGTCGCCAATCCGCGCCTCAGCCTGCTGTTCGACTTCGGCAACATGATCAATGCCTATGAATTGCCGCTACACGCGCTCTCGGTCCAGGCACCGTACATCACCGAAGTGCATGTGAAGGATTGTCTCATCCAGCCGRATCGCGGCGGCTGGGCACATCTCGCCTGCCGGACCAGTGAAGGGCATCTGCCGCTTGAGGCGATGTTCGTGGAGCTGCTGCTGTTGGGTGACGACCGGTCACAGGTCCTGGCCTTCGGACTGGAGGAGGAAGAAGGCTATTTCGCGCCGGGCTTGCGCTTCCCCTCGGAGGTGCCGGACCCCTTCATTCCTGCCCGCACCGCCAGTTTCACGCAGATCGGCTCCGGCGATCTGGAAACGCGGCTCCGGCAGGAGGTCGCCGCAGCCAGCCGGCAGGTCGATACCGTCAGAACCCTGTTGCGCACAATCGCGACCGAAGCCGAAAGGATCGAAGGATGACCCAGAAGCAAATCTGCCCACCGGCCTTTTTGGCGCTGGCCCACGCGATGGCGGATGCCGCGGCCGAGGTGATCCGTCCGCATTTCCGTAAGCGATTGGAAATCGACGTCAAGGCGGACGCCAGCCCGGTCACCGTTGCCGACCGCAATGCGGAAGCGACGATGCGGCAAATGATCGAGGCGCATTTTCCCGACCACGGCATCCGGGGAGAGGAGTTTGGCGCCTGCCGGACGGATGCAGGTTGGATATGGGTGMTCGATCCGATCGACGGTACCAAATCCTTTGTCTCCGGCTCGCTTGCCTTCGGCACGCAGATCGCGCTCCTGTACCAAGGCGAACCGGTGCTGGGCCTGATCAACCAGCCGATCACGGGCGAACGCTGGCTCGGCACGCACGCCGCGGCAACGCTCAATGGCGAACCGATCCACACCAGCGGCAGGACAGCCCTCAATCAGGCGMTCGTCTATACCTCCGCGCTCGAACAATTCGACCGGGAGCGTCACCAACGCTTCGCCGCATTGGCCGCAAAGGTCCGTTTCACCCGTTTCTCACACGACTGTTATGCCGCCGGCCTTCTTGCGCTTGGAGGCATCGATCTCCTGATCGAAAGCGACGTGTTCGACTACGATATCCTCCCGCAGATGCCTATCATCCAGGCGGCCGGAGGAATCGTGACCGATTGGGACGGCAGGCCGCTCATGGATGCGCCGCGTTACGACACGGTGCTGATGGCGGCGAACAGCGAAATCCATCAGGCCGCATTGCAGGCGCTTCATATGGCATGACGCTCGCGGCGCGCTGGCAAGCCTTGAAAGGGCTTTGCGGGTGTCACCGGGTCGAAACGCTGTCGTCGTCGGGCGGGCGAGGGGGCACCAGAAAGAGGCTGGTCTCCTCGTCGGCTTCAGCGCCTTTGTAAGCGCGAGTGGTTCTGACGGCGAGCTCCAACGTGCTGAAAATTCTGTTTTTTGTTCTAGGGGACGAAGTTGTATATCTTTTGAAACCTGAACTAGAGCCAGACCGCATGAGCGATGATCGGTGGTGGAAAACGATGACGTTTATAGCTGAGGCGGAATTCTTTATCCCATCTATATGCCCATTCACCGACGCCGGGTTTATGTGACAACGCCTGCGCACCTGTTGCCGGGACGGGAGAGCGGGTGGGCCTCAATAGGAGCGATCATCGAGCCCCTGGCTTTGTGCCTCGGTATGCACCCAATCGATGAACACCCGGGCCAGCGGGGAATTGTCCCGGTTCTTTTGGGTCAGGATGTAATAGGCCTTCGTCGATGACCGGATGAAGCCCTTGAGCGGTCGCACCAGCGCGCCTTGGGCGAGTTCCTCGCCGGCGGTTATATTGTCGCCCATGGCGATGCCCACGCCACTGCGCGCCGCGGCCAGGTTTTGATTGAAATCCTCGAAACTCAATCGCCGGACGGTCGAGGGAATGGTCTGGCCGTGATGGCTGAACCAGTCGTTCCAATGCGTCGAGCCGATGCCGTCGAGCAGCACATGCCGGGTCAGATCCTTGGTGCGTTTGATGTCGCCGTCCTGATTGAGCAGGATGGGACTGCAGACGGGGAAGAACTCCATCTGTTTCAGCGGCCTCGCCTCCGGGCGGGCGGACCTGGGATCGCCGAACATGATCGCCAGATCGGCAACGCCGTCGTGGAACGGGTCGCCCCATTCGGGAATCGACAGTATCTGTAGTTCGACGCGCTCGTACCGATCGTAAAACTTGCCGAGCCGCGGGATCAGCCAGCGTGTCGCAAAGGCCGGCATGCAGCGCACCGCGAGCCGCCCCGCGATCGGGTCCCGCTGTAGGCCGAGCACCGCGTCGTTGAGCGCTCCGAAAGAATGCGTCAGCTTGGAGAAGAGTTCCTGCCCCTCCGGGGTCAGAATGAAGCTGTCGCGCGACTTTATCGCCAGCGGGAAGCCAAAGTGCTCCTCAAGCTGGCGGAATTGCTTGCTGACCGCGCCCGGCGTCACATGAAGCTCCTGCGCCGCCTTCGTCAGGCTTCTGTTGCGGGCGCTGACCTCGAAGGCGCGCAGGGCATTGAGTGGYGGCAATCTCGTCACAGACAGGCTCCCGGTTCGGTTCATCTGTGAGAAAACCTCAAGTGATCGCAGAAATCAATTCGCTATGAGGGAGGAAAACGATCCGATAGCATCCCTTCATTGAACAAGCGCCATCACGGCCAAGCCATAAGGGGATCTGATGTGACTGCCGTTCCGACCAAGAAGAGGGATCTCTATTCCGCGACGATCAAGTATTTCGGTTCCGTCTCCGAACCGGCATTCGAAGCATCGGAGCGGCTGAGCCAGCTCTGGGGCCGCAACTGGGGCTGCGATACGGATGTCGGCAGGTTGCGCACGGTGCTGATGCATCGCCCAGGTGACGAATTCGCCATCATCGATCGCAACAAGCGGATCGAGGAAATCGGCACCTACGGCGATCTGGAGGCAGGCTGGTATTGGCAAAGCGATGTCATTCCGGCATTGGAAGAAATTCAGGCCCAGCATGATGGCCTCGCCCAGTTGCTGCGCGACGAAGGGGTCGAGGTCGTCTATGTCGAGGGCGTCGAAGGCGGCCGGTTCAAGTCTGTCTACACCCGTGATTCCTGCATTGCCGTGAAAGGCGGGGCAATCGTCCCGCGCCTTGCGCCGCGCATGCGCCACGGCGAGGAACTGCCTGTCACTCGAACCCTGGCAAAGCAGGGCATGCCGCTGCTGCGCACGCTGCACGGCAAAGCGATGGCCGAAGGTGGCAGTTTCGCCTGGCTGAACAGCCGCACCGCCGTCATCGGCCGCGGCATCCGCATCAACGACGAAGGCATCACCCAGATATCGGAAGTCTTGCGCCACCAAGGTGTCGAGCTTCTGGTCGTCGACCTCTGCGGTTACGATATCCATATCGACGGGCATTTCCTGATGATCGACACCGATCTGGCACTTGTCTGGGCAAGAGGCCTGTCCTTCATTTTCCTCGAAAAACTGCGCGAACTCGGCATCCGCACTATCGAGATGAACGAGGAGGACAATCCTTGGATCGTCAATGGTCTGGCGATTGCGCCGGGCCGGGTAATCATGCCGCGCGGCCTGTCGGACCGCACCCGCGAGGCACTCGCCAATAACAACGTCACGGTGCTGGAGATCGACTATGACAAGGTGCAGCTGAACGGCGGCGGCATCCACTGCTCGACAAGCCCGCTTGTGCGCGACAGCGTCGATTGAGCGGGGCAGAGACCATGGCCGCACATATCTCCATTCGCAGCGCCTGCAAATCCTTCGGCGCGTTCGAGGCATTGAAAGGCGTTTCGCTGGATATCGAGAAAGGAGAATTCCTGACCTTTCTCGGCCCGTCAGGGTCGGGAAAGTCGACCTTGCTGAATGCCATTGCCGGCTTCGAGCCTCTGTCGGCAGGCGGCATTTTCAAGAACGGGGAAGACATCAGCGAAACCCCGGCCGACAGGCGCAATTTTGGGATGGTGTTTCAGGGATATGCCCTGTTTCCGCATCTGACGGTCGCCGAAAACATTTCCTTCTCGCTGCGCGTCAGACGGGTTTCGCGCCAGGAGCAGGAGCGGCGTGTGAAGCGGATGGTCGATCTGGTTGGTCTCCGGGGACATGAGCAGAAACGGCCTTCGGCTCTGTCGGGCGGACAACAGCAGCGCGTCGCCCTGGCTCGGGCGCTGATATTCGAGCCTGAATTGCTGCTTCTTGACGAGCCCCTGTCGGCGCTGGACAAGAACTTGCGCGAACAGTTGCAGGACGAGTTGATCTCGATCCACCGGCGGACAGGCACGACATTCCTGTTCGTCACCCATGACCAGATGGAAGCCATGGCCATGTCCGACCGGATCGCCATCTTCGATCGCGGCCAGATCGTCCAGCTCGGCGGGCCAAATGAACTCTACGACCAGCCTGGTTCACGCTTCGTCGCCGAATTCCTGGGCACCATGAACATACTCCCCGTCTCCGACAGGCGAGTAACGGAGGGTGAGCTTCATGCCCGGGTGGGAGATTTCAACATTAGCGCCGTGCTGCCCGAGGCGGGTGTATTGACGGAGAGAGAACCGGCCGTGCTGGCCATTCGCCCRGAAAAACTGACCCTTTACCGAGACAGGCCGCAAGCCGATCACAACTTTTTGCCTCTTTCCATCGAAGGCGTCATTTTCCAGGGCGGCACCACGATCGTCAAAGGCAGTGCGCCGGAAGGCACGAATATCACGCTGACGGCAGCGCGCGATGCATTAGAGGTTCCGCCGGTTATCGGCCAGGAACTCTGGGTGCACTGGGGGCATAGGGATGGAAGGGTGCTCTCCGGCTGACGGGTTCCACAAGTTTACGCATGCATAGAACACAACAAAAAGGGGAAATGGCATGAACAGCGATCTGAAGTCGGAATGCCTTGAACTGCTGAAACACCGTCATTCGTCCGGTCAGATTGACAGGCGATCCTTCCTCGCCGGTCTTGTCATGCTGGGCGTCGTGCCTGCCCTTGGCGGCCGGCCGGCGCGCGCGGCCGATGGCCAGCTGGTCGTGACCAACTGGGGAGGCGATGCCATTGCCGCTTTCGAGGCGGCGCTGACTGGCAGCTACTCGGAGAAAGAAGGCGTCACGGTGAAGATCGACGGATCGGGACCGACCAAGGGCGCGATGAAGGCGCAGTTCGAAAGCGGCTCGGTCACCTGGGACGTCTGCGATTGCGATCCCGGCGCGACCAAGTCGCTCGGGGAAGAGGGAATGATCGAACCGATTGATTACACGGTCGTCGACCGCGCCAAGGTCCATCCCGGCTTCGCCTATGAATACAGCGTCGCCAACTATTTCCTCAGTTACGTCATTGCCTATGACGCCAAGAAATTTGGTGCCAATCCGCCCAAATCCTGGGCCGATTTCTGGGATGTCGAAAAATTCCCGGGCAAGCGGTCGCTCTACAAATGGATGTCGGGATGCCTGGAGGCAGCGCTTCTCGCCGACGGCGTTCCGGTGGACAAGCTCTATCCGCTGGATGAGGACCGCGCCATCAGGAAGCTCAACGAGATCAAGCCGCATATCGTCAGCTTCTGGGACTCGGGCGCGGAAAGCCAGCAACTGATGCGCGATGGCGAAGCGTCGATGGCATTGATGTGGCATACGCGCGCCAACCTGGTGGAAAAGGATACGGGTGGCGACGTCAGCTGGACCTACGCTGAGGGTATTCTCGCGCCATCGGGCTGGGCCGTCATCAAGGGCAACCCAGCCGGTTCCGGCCGGGCGATGGACTTCATCCGCTACTGCCAGGACCCCACGCGCCAGGTCGAACTGCTGCGTAACCTCGGCTGCGGCCCCGTCAATCCGCTCGCCCATGATCTCGTGCCGCCGGAATTGCAACGGCTAGATTGCAGTTCCAAGGAGAACATGGCGGTGCAGGTCCTGATGGACATGGACTGGTATGCGGCCCGCGCCGATGCGGCACTTGATAAATATCTGGCCATGACCGCGTCATGATACCGGCGCCCTTCAGACCGATCGCGCGCCCCGCGATAACCGGATCGCTGGCGATGCTCTGGGCATTGCCGGTCATCCTGGTCCTCGCCTACGTGCTGCCCTTTGCCGGCGTGACGTTGTGGAGCATCTCCAGGCCCGAATGGGGTCTCCACAACTATGTCCGTATCTTTGCCGGTGCGGACTTCCAGATGATCTTCTTCCGGACATTGTGGATTTGCCTCGTCAGTACGGCCATTACCATGCCGATCGCCTATCTGCTGGCCTATTACTGGGTCATGGGCAGCCCGCTGCGCAGCCGGCTGATCGAGGTTAGCATCTTCATTCCGTTCTGGATATCGGTGCTCGTCCGGGCCTTCGGGTGGGTGGTGATCCTGCGCAACAATGGTCTTGCAAGCGATCTCGCAAACGCGCTCGGCCTTTTTCCGGGCAAGCTGGAAACCGGCAGAAACGCCGTGTCGGTGATCATCGGGATGGCCCATTTCATGATCCCGTTCGCCGTCCTGCCGATGGCCTCGGTCATGCGCAAGATCGACAGGCGCGTGCTTCTTGCAGCCCTCGGCCTCGGTTCCAGGCCAACCGGCGTGTTCTGGCGGATTTACCTGCCTTTGTCCTTGCCCGGTGTGTTTTCCGCGCTGGCGATGACGTTCATCTTTTCGCTCGGCTTCTTCGTCACGCCGATGATCCTCGGCGGAGGCCGGGTCATCATGACGGCGGAATCGGTTTTCGTGCAGATGTTCCAGACGGCGAACTGGGGTCTTGGCGCAGCGCTTGGCGTCATCCTCCTCGTCTTCGTCTTCGCCATCCTGTGGATATCGCAGCGCGTCATGCGCATCGAACAACTCATGTCCCGGTAGGTAGCCCATGTTTGGCAAATCACGTCTTGGCGGCCTGTGTGCCGGCGCGGCAGGTATCTTCCTGCTATTGCCCTTGGCCGCCGTCATCCCATTTTCCTTCACCGCCAAGCGGTTTCTGTCGATGCCGGACGGGGAGTATTCGCTGAGGCACTACCTGGCTCTTTTCGATCCCGATACCTGGCTTGCCAGTATCGGCACGAGCACGCTTGTCGCCCTTCTTTCGAGCGTCATCGCAACGGCTCTGGCAACAGCGTTTGGCGTCGGCATCTGGCTGCGCCGGCCTGCGAGCGGGCGTCTGTTGATCGGCCTGGTGCTTCTGCCGATCGTCGTTCCTCCGGTCGCCTCGGCGGTCGCGCTCTATTTCCTTCTGGCGCGCGTCGGGCTGTTGGATACGGTGGCGGGACTGGTCATTTCCCACGTGGTGATGATCGTGCCCTTCTCGGTGATTGCGATCCTGAGCGCGCTCAGCCGATTGGACAGGAACCTTGATCTCGCGGCGCGCAACCTCGGGGCGACGCAAGCCCAGTCGATATTCCGGGTGATCCTTCCGAACATGCGCTTTGGTCTCTTTGCGTCCTGGTTCGTCAGTCTGGTCATGTCGTGGGAGGAGAGTTCGGTGACGCTGTTCGTCAGCGGCGTCAACGTCATCACGTTGCCGAAGCGAATATGGGACAATCTGCGGCTGGACCTCGATCCTACGGTTGCGGCCATCTCCGTGATCATGATCGTGGCGACGACGCTGGTCGTCATCTTCCGGAAAGCAGAGGCATGAGAACGGTGACAATTCCGCCGACGTTCGCGATGTAGGCCGATCAGTGTATCCGCAGGTGAAACCGCCCCGCGGCTCCAATTCCGGAGCTGGATGACGTCACTTTCTTAAAGGCGGCCGATAGGGCCGCCTCTCTCGTTTTGGCGTGTTGAACGCCAATGGCCACGCCCCGTTGGTGGTACCCCCTCTGGGGGACTCACGTCCCGGGCCGGTGCCACGCATAGTCCATCCCATGCCGAACGGTATCACGCCGCTCCCTTCGGCAGAGTGGAGGAGAACCATGCAGCGCGCCATTGCACACCCGAACCCGATACCGCAGGCCGAGCCCAGCATCGCACAGACGATGGCGGCAGGCCACGATCCGGTGCCGCATCCGAATACCGTTGCCGCCGAGGTCAGAAGTCTTTGCAAGACCTACAATGCCGGCACGCCCCGCGCTCACGAAGCGCTGAAGGATTTCAATCTCGCCATTCGCGCCAATGAGTTCTTCACGCTGCTCGGCCCCTCCGGCTGCGGCAAGACCACGCTGCTGCGCATCCTCGGCGGCTTCGAAACGCTGACCTCGGGCGCCTGCCGCATCTTCGGCGAGGACGTCAGCGCCCTGCCGCCGGAAGCACGTCCGGTCAACACCGTCTTCCAGCAATATGCCCTGTTCCCGCACATGACGGTTCGCCGCAACATCGCTTTCGGCCTCGAAATGCTTGGCAAGCCTCGCGCCGAGATCGAGCGGACTGTCGAGAAGATGCTCGATCTCGTGCATATGGCCGACTATGCCGATCGCAAGCCGGACACGATGTCGGGCGGCCAGCGCCAGCGCGTTGCGCTTGCCCGTGCACTTGCTCCTCAACCGAAACTGCTGCTGCTCGACGAACCCCTGTCGGCGCTTGACTTGAAACTGCGGCAAAAAATGCGGCTGGAGCTGAAATCGCTGCAGCGGGAAACCGGCATCACCTTCGTCTTCGTCACCCATGACCAGGAGGAGGCGCTGGCGATGAGCGACCGTGTCGCCGTCATCAACAATGGCTGCCTGCAGCAGGTCGGAACGCCGGAAGACATCTACGAACAGCCGCAGAGCCGCTTCGTCGCCGATTTCATCGGCGAATCCAACCTGATCGAGGCAAGGGTTGCGCGTTGTTCCGGCGGCGAGGCCATCCTCGACATTGAAGGGTTCGATCAGGTCCATGCCACCGTCGCGCAGGACCTTACGCACGGCCAGCCGGTTTCGCTGTCGATCCGACCTGAGCGGCTTGTGCTCAGCGCCGGCGAAGGCGAGGGGCGCGGAGTGGCTGTGGTTTCCGACCGCACCTATCTCGGCAACGCGGTGGAGTATCATCTGCGTGCGGGAGACCAGGCGCTGACGGCCCGTTCGCCCCGCGGCGGCCTGCGTGGCAGGCAGGATTTTGCGCCGGGCGATCAGGTCCACATTGCGTTCGAACCTGGCTCCATCAAGGTGTTGTTGTCATGAGCGCCCGGTCCCTCGCTCTTTCCTCACGCATTCCGCCGGGCCTTGCCCATGCCGGGCTCCTCTGGCCGTCGCTCACCATCATTCTGGTGTTCATGGTCGCGCCGATCTGCATCATGTTCACCTACTCCTTTCTGGTGGCAGCCCCCTATGGCGGCGTGGAATGGGCGTTTTCCGGGGACGCCTACACCCAGATATTGTTCGAGCGCGATTTCCTCGATGACAGCCTGACTTTTACGCCGGACTATCTGATCATCATCGCCCGCTCGGTGTTCCAGGCCGCTGTCGCCACCGTCCTGTGCCTGCTGATCAGCGTGCCGACGGCCTATTACATCGCGACGCGCTCTGATCGCACCAAGAACATCTGGCTATTCCTCGTCACCATACCCTACTGGGTGAACCTCTTGATCCGCACCATCGCGCTATTGTTCGTGCTGCGCGGCGATGGGCCGGTCAACGCGGCCCTGCTCGATCTCGGCCTGATCAGCGAGCCCCTGCCGCTGAGCTATAACGGCTTCGCCATCTCGCTGGGGCTGATCTATTCCTTCTTGCCGTTTATGGTTCTGCCGCTCTATTCCGCCTTCGAGCGTTTCGACTTTCGGCTTCTGGAAGCAGCCTACGATCTCTACGCCAGCCGGCGCATTGCTTTCTTCCGCATCGTGCTGCCGGTGATGCGTCCGGGGCTGATCGCGGGCAGCCTGCTCGTCTTCATTCCCTCGATCGGCTCCTATCTCGCCCCGGATATTCTCGGCGGCGGCAAGACGTTGATGATCGGCAATCTGATCGGCACCCAGTTCCAGGCGGCGCGCAACTGGCCGTTCGGCGCCGCTCTGTCGATGATCCTGCTCACCATCACCCTGATCGTCCTTCTCTGGCTTGCCCGGCGCGCCGCGCGCCAGCAGCTGAACTGAACGAGGTCCGACATGTCCACCGCCCGCATGCGAGATCTTCGCGCGTTTTCCGGCTTCGGCTTCCTGTCTGTCGGCTGTATCCTCTTTCTTTACGCGCCGATCGTCTTTCTCGCCCTCTATTCATTCAACGACGGCCGCTCCGTCAGTCAATGGACGGGCTTTTCCTTCCGTTGGTACCAGACGGTGTTTTCCAACCAGAATATCCAGACAGCTGCCCTGAACTCGCTGCTGATCGCCGTCATGGCGGCGACGATCGCGACGGTTCTGGCGCTTGGTGCAGCTATCGCCACGGTCAATCACCGGGCGAAGCGCGGCGCCGAGGGGGCTTATGTCGTCCTGACCTTCCCGTTGATGGTGCCGGAGATCGTCACCGCCGTCGCCTCGTTGGTCTTCTTCGTCGCGGTCGGCATCAGCCTTGGCTTCGTCACCATCCTGCTCGCTCATATCGTCTTCTGCATCCCCTTCGCCTACCTGCCGATCAAGGCGCGGCTGGAGGGCATGGACGAGACCCTGTCGTCGGCTGCCGCCGATCTCTATGCCTCGCCGGCAAAGGCGTTTCTCAGGATCACCCTACCGTTGTTGGTGCCCGGCCTGCTGTCCGGCTGGCTGCTCGCCTTCATCATCTCGCTCGACGATTTCATCATCACAGCGCTCGTCGCAGGGCCGGGAGCCACAACGCTGCCGCTCCACATCTACGGCATGCTGCGTCTCGGCATGACGCCCGAGGTCAACGCCATTTCCACCCTGATGCTCGCTGCCTCCACTGCGCTGGTGCTGCTGTCGGGATTGCTCGGACAGGCTGGCCGCAAACACTGACGCCTGACGAAACGACACATGGACATACAAAAGAAAAAGGGAACACGACCATGAAAACATCGACCGTCTTCACTGCCGCCCTGTTTGCCTCCGCTCTTGCCGGCCCCGCCTTCGCCGCCGGCGATCTCTTCATCTACACCTGGGGCGAATATACCCCGCCCGAGATGGTGGCGAAGTTCGAGAAGGCCTACGACGTCAAGGTCCACATCGATACCTACGACTCGATGGAAACCATGCTCGCCAAGCTCAAATCCGGTGCGGGCGGTTATGACATCATCGTTCCCGGCCATGACACGATGACTATTCTGGTGCGCGAGAACCTGCTGGAGCCGATCAACGCCGCTGATATGCCGAACTATAGGAATGTCGATGAGAAGTGGCGCGATGTCTTCTGGGACAAGGGCCGCGTCTATTCCGCCCCCTGGGCCTGGGGTTCCACCGGCTTCATGGTCGACCGCGCGGTGGTCAAGGATACCGACACCTCTCTGAAGATCCTGTTCGAACCGGATGATACGGTGAAGGGCAAGATCAACATGCTGCGCGACGTCAACGACGTCATCAACATGGCGTTGCGCTATCTCGGCAAGCCGCGCTGCAATGAAAACCCGGAGGACATGAAGGCGGTTCTCGAACTGCTCTCGACGCAGAAGCCCTTCGTCAAGAGTTACAATTCTGAGACCAAGGAACTGCTGGTTTCCGGCGAAGCCGCGGTATCGATGAGCTGGAACGGCTACGCCATGCGCGCCCGGGACGAGAAGCCGACGCTCGAATATATCTACCCGAAGGAAGGCTATAGCGGCTGGATGGACAATGTCGCCGTGCCGAAGGGCGCACCCGATCTCGAAAACGCCAAGCTCTGGGTCAATTTCGTGATGGACCCGGAAAACGCGGCGATGATCACCAACTACGCCCGCTATTCCAACGGTATCAAGGGCTCGGAAGCCTTTGTCG
The DNA here is from genome assembly GCF_056405855.1 of Pararhizobium sp. P1_E7. NCBI lineage: Bacteria > Pseudomonadati > Pseudomonadota > Alphaproteobacteria > Hyphomicrobiales > Rhizobiaceae > Pararhizobium > Pararhizobium sp. P1_E7. The sequence goes on from NZ_JBFUBH010000034.1 coordinate 24,691, forward strand.
ACAAGGCGCTGGCGGCAGCACTCGAACTCAACCCGCCATCTGACGTCGCGGCGCCGGAATTCCTCTCGGCCTGCTCACCCGTCACCACCAAACTTTACGATCGCGTCTGGACCAAGCTTCTGCGCTGACCCGGCGGTCTGCGCCAAGCCACACCCCATGCCTTTTTCCGGAGATATCCAATGACCATCCTTCAATCCGTCCCCTCCTCCGCACCCGCTTTGCCGAACGGCCGCTCGGCTTGGGAAAAGGATCGGGATCACGTGCTGCACCCCTATACCGACTTTTCGACCTTCGCGGCGACAGGTAGCCAGATCATCGAAAAGGCCGAGGGCATGTACGTCACGGATAGCACCGGGCGGCGGTTGCTGGATGGCATTGCCGGTCTCTGGTGCGTCAACATCGGCCACGGCCGCCGCGAGATGGCCGATGCCATCGCCCGGCAGGTGATGGATATGGACTATTACAATCCCTTCGGCGCGTCGGCCAATGTACCGGCCGCCGAGTTGGGCGCCCGGCTGGCGGACCTTTCGCCGGGCAGCCTCAATCACGTCTACTATTCCTGCGGCGGCTCGACGGCGAACGATGCGGCAATCCGGATCGTGCACTTCTATTTCGCCATGCGCGGCAAGCCGGGAAAGCGCAAGATCATCTCCCGCAACAATGCCTACCATGGGGCGACCTATGTGGCGGCGGCGCTCACCGGCATTCACGGCACGAAATATGGCTTTGCCCAGGTCGGCGAGGATTTCATCCACCACATCTCCGCCGCCGATTGTTACGCCCGGCCGGAGGGCATGACGGAAGATGCCTATTGCGACCTGCTGGTTCGGGAGTTCGAGATGCGGATCGACCAGCTCGGTCCGCAGAACGTCGCGGCTTTCATTGCGGAACCAATCATGGGGGCAGGGGGTGTTCTGGTGGCGCCAAATGGCTATCACAAACGCATGCAGGCAGTCTGCCGCCGCCACGATATCCTCTACATCGCCGACGAGGTAGTGACCGCCTTCGGCCGTCTCGGCGAATGGTTCGCCTCCGATGCGCTCTTCGAAACCCAGCCGGATATTCTGGTGTCGGCCAAGGGTATCACATCTGGCTATATCCCGCTTGGTGCCACATTGATTTCCGACGAAATCTACAATGTCATCAGCCGGCCGCAATGCGAAGGTGGCGTGTTTTCGATGGGGCTCACCTATTTCGGCCATCCGGTCGCCTGCGCGGCTGCGCTGACCAATATTGACATCATGGAGCGGGAAAAGCTCCTGCCGCATTCCGCAAAGACCGGCGCTTACTTCCAGCAGCGTTCGAAATCGCTGCTGGCCCATGACATTGTCGGCGATGTCCGCGGCGCGGGTCTGATGCTCGGCATCGACCTGGTTGCCGACAAGGCCACCAAGCAAGCGCTGCCCGCCTGTGAAAAGGCGACGGAGACGATCTTCCACGGCTGCRTCGAGCGCGGCGTCATCGTTCGCCCGGTCGGCAACCGCATCATCCTGTCACCGCCGCTGATCGTCAGCGAAGCCGAATGCGACACGATTATATCAGCGATATCGGAGGCGATCGCCGCCTTCTCAGCGTCCCGCCGTGGCTGAGGAACAAGAGAGATGACCGAAATTACTGTTGCCGCGACCCAGATGGCCTGCAGCTGGAACATCGATGAAAACATCCAGAAGGCCGAGGAACTGATCCGGCTTGCCCATGAGGACGGGGGCCAGATCATCCTGCTGCAGGAACTGTTCCAGACGCCCTATTTCTGCCTGGAGCAGAATTATGCCCGTCTCGATCTGGCCGTCAGCCTTGGCGAGGACCGGGCCGTCCGCCATTTCCGCGCGGTTGCGAAGGAGCTCGGCGTCGTGCTGCCGATCTCCTATTTCGAGAAGGCCGGACCAGCGCACTACAACTCGCTCGCCATCATCGATGCGGATGGCGAGATCCTGTGGAACTACCGCAAGTCCCATATCCCGCAGGCTCCGGGGTATGAGGAAAAGTTCTATTTCAGCCCCGGAGACACCGGTTTCCGGGCGATCGATACGAAATATGCGCGGATTGGCTGCGGCATCTGCTGGGACCAGTGGTTTCCCGAGACTGCCCGGGTTCTGGCCCTGCAGGGTGCGGAGCTTTTGTTTTTCCCGACGGCGATCGGGGCAGAGCAGAACAATCCCGAGCTCGACAGTTCCGGCCACTGGCAGCGCACGATGCAGGGCCATGCGGCGGCTAACATGGTGCCGGTCATCGCCTCCAACCGCGTCGGTCATGAAGTCGAGGGCAATACCGGCGGGCTGTTTTATGGTCGTTCTTTCATCGCCGATCACCTCGGCGCGATCATTGCAGAAGCCAGCCGCACCGACGAGACCTATGTGACGGCGCGTTTCGATCTGGATGCAGTTCGCGCCTACCGCCGCGCCTGGGGCGTCTACCGAGACCGCAGACCCGATCTCTACGGTGCGATCCGGACACTTGACGGTCAAACAGCAATCGCCTGAAATTATTGGCAAAATTGAACAATATCGAGATGAACCCGGACTTGGCTCGATTCTGTGATCACGCAGACGGGCTAGCCGGGCAAGGAGACGATGGAATGATGAAGAACCAGATACCGCGCGAAGCCGGCTTTCGCATGCCGGCCGAATGGGAAACGCACAAGCGCACGTGGATGATGTGGCCCTGCCGTCATGAGGTCTGGGACGATATTGCGGCGACCCGTCGCGACTACGCGGCCGTCGCCCATGCCATCCGCGAATTCGAGCCGGTAACCATGGCCGCTCGTCCGGAGGACATGGCCGAGGCGCGGGCCATTCTCGATCCCTCCATCGACCTTATCGAAGCAGATATCGACGACAGCTGGGCGCGCGATGCCGGCCCCTGTTTCTTGAAAGGAGCCGACGGTTCCCGCGCCGGTGCACGCTTCCGTTTCAACGCCTGGGGTGGGAAATATCATCCATTCAACGGCGATGCGGCGTTCTCCGGACTGGTGCTGGAGAAGGCAGAGGCCGCTGCCTACGTTTCGAACCTGATCGCTGAAGGCGGGGGCCTTAGCGTCGATGGCGAAGGCACGATCATTACCACTGAAACTTGCTTTCCAAACCGCAATCGCAATCCCGATTGGAGCCGTGATGATATCGAGCGCGAGCTTCTCGATATGCTCGGCGGCGAAAAAGTGATCTGGCTGCCCGGCAATCCGCTGGAGAACGAGACGGACGGTCATGTCGACGGCATCGCTGTTTTCGTCGCGCCCGGCGTAGTCTTGATGGAAAGCCCGGGTGAGGAGGATGACGATTGGAACCACTATATCCGCCTGAATTACGAGGCGATGCAGGGCCAGACCGATGCAAAGGGGCGGCCGATCCGCATCGTTACTGTTCCCGAAGCGGTGGATGCGCCTTCGGATCATCCGAAATTCTGCCGGTCATATGTGAACTCATACCTCGTCAATGGCGGCGTGATCATGCCGTCCTACGGTATCGCGTCCGATACGACGGTGCGGCAGATGTTCCGTTCACTGTTTCCGGACAGGAGGGTGCGGGAGGTCCGGATCGACGCCATCGCCATCGGCGGCGGCGGCATCCATTGCATTACCCAGCAGGAACCGCTTTAACCCGAATTGGCGGCGACAGCGCCTGGGACAGCAAGGCAGGGAATGACCGGATTTCCGTTTGAGCAGTTGAAATCCATCGGCGAGGCCGTGGCGGCGATTGGCAGCCCGGCCTTTCCGGATGCGCTACGCCGCCTGTGCCTCGGTGTCTATGGTTTTGACAGCCTGTTCGTCGCGGTCTTTTCCGAGGACCAGCCACCCTTGCAGCTATATAGCGACCTCGATCCGGAAGCCACCAGGCGCACGGTCGGCCCCTATCTCGGCTTTGCCTATCTGCTCGACCCGTTCTACAGCCTGTTCCGGAGCGACCCCGGCGACCGGGTGGTGAGCCTCGACGAGTGCGCCCCGGACGACTTTCGCACCAGCGAATACTATCGCATGTTTTATGCCGAAACCGGCCTTTTCGACGAGGTTGTGATGCTGGTCGGCAGTGCCAGGGGCACCGCCATCGCGCTGTCGCTGGGCAAGCGGCACGAAGGATGCCGGGTCGCGCCGGAGGCGCGGGCGCATCTCGATGCGCTGTTGCCCGTGATCTGCGAACTCTGCCACAAACATTGGCCGCAGCCGGCGCCAGCGGCCGAGCATGGCGAACCGGCGGCCGATATCGTCTTCGACCGGCTGTCGCGAATGAAGGTGAGCACCCGGGAATCTGAAGTCATCCGACTGATGCTGAAGGGCCATTCGACCAAGAGCATCGCTCGCATTCTCGGCAACAGTCCGGAAACCGTGAAGGTTCACCGCAAGCGCATCTATTCCAAGCTCGACATCTCCTCGCAGGGCGAGTTGTTCTCGCTCCTGCTCGGCGGGGCATCCGGATAGGTGTCAGTTCGCCGAAAACAGTCCGTCCGCGTCATAGACCGGCTTGCCCTGCAGCAGGGTCGCCTTGACCGCCGTTTCGCCGATTTCCGCAATCGGAATATCGAAAATATCCCGGTCGAGCACAACGAGATCGGCCAATTTCCCCGGCTCGATGCTGCCGGTCTTGTCGTCCTGGTTTAAAAGCTTTGCCGGATTGATTGTCATCCATTTCACCGCAGTTTCGACATCCGGCGCGCCATCCTGCTGGCGCTGCAAGGCTGTCTGAATCTTGACCAGCGGCGAAAGCTCGTCGGCATCGAAATCGCTGCTCATCACCACGGTCGTGCCGTCCTTCTCAAGAGTACCGGCCGGCATCATGTGATCGGCCCGATCACCGATGAACGTGCGGATGAAATCGTTGTATTCCGGATCGAGTGAACTGGGCGCAAGCTGGAAATCAGCGACGGTTTCGGTCTCCTTGAACCGGCCATAATCGGCTTTGTCGAGCAAATAGATGTGCGTGAGGCGGTGTGGACCCGGCTTGGGATCGGACTGGGCGATGGCATCGAGCGCAAGCCGCGCGCCCCGGTCGCCCGTCACGTGATAATGCAGCTTGAAGCCTTTTTCCGATAGCACTTTCGAATAGCGGTCGAGCGTCGGCACGTCGAAATAGAGGAAGCCCTCGTCGAAACCGTGGTCGATTCCCGGCCCCTTGAGATAAGGTTGAAGCAGGGCGCCGGTGCGCTGCTCAAGAATGCCGTCAACGTAGATTTTCGCCTGGTTGAACTTCAACAGCCGGCCCTCGTCGTTGCTATAGAGGCTTGTCAGCTTGGCAACCTGCTCGTCGAAGGGAAGGTCGGGATAGACATAGATTGCGTTCGCGGCCCGGACTGTCAGAGTCCCCTTCTTCTCGGCGATTTCCCAGGCTTTCAGATGTCCCTGCGGCCAGAAACCGCCCGCGTCGCTGACGGTGGTGATGCCATTTTCGGCCATCGTCTTCAGCGTCGGCAGCATGCTTTCATAGGCAAACTCGACATTCTCCGGCGTGTCGGGAAAGGCGAGGTTGCGCAGCTTCTGCTGGGCGTTTTCAAGCACGATGCCGTTTGGTGCGCCGGTCTTCTTATTGCGCAGGATGACGCCGCCGGCTGGATTGCCCTTGATCGTATCGTAGCCGGCGGCCCTCAGGGCAACAGTGTTGGCCCAGGCGCCGTGCCCGATATCGTCGAGGATCAGGATCGGCCGCTCGCTGGAAATCTTGTCGAGCACGGCGACGGGGTTGTCGGTCTCGTCGAGCAGATTGGTCATGCTGACGCCAGAACCAAGGATCCACTCGCCCTTGCTTTCTCCGGCGCAGTCGTGGAGCGTATCCTCGGTTTCTTGGAGGGAGGCGAAGGGCTCGAATTCGCACAGAATGCYGTTCACGCCCGCCTCGATGAGATGCACATGCGCATCCTGGAAACCGGGCAGCAGCGCCTTACCGCCGAGGTCGACGGTCTTTGCGCCATCGCCAACCTTCGCCAGAACCGCATCCTGGCTGCCGACCGCTATGATCACGCCATTCTCGTCAATCGCCACCGTATCGGCGAGCGGCGCCTCGCGGTTCATCATGTGAACCCTGGCATTGGTGATGACGGTCGTTTCGGCTGCGACAGTACCCGCGCTGCAAAGAGCAGAGGCTACCAGCAATAGGCCGGTCAAAGACCGCATCGTTCGCTTTACATCTCTCGTCACGGGATGGTTCCTTTCACATCTGCCTCAGTGATTATCACGCCCGCGTCTTCCGTCCATTCTCAGTCTCGGGTGTGCCGTGACCGTCCTTGCGATCAACTGTCGAGCGTCACCCAGACGGATTTCGACTGGGTACTGTCGATCAGGGCTTGCAGGCATTTGTCACGCCCGTGGCCGGAAAGCTTCCAACCTCCCCACGGCTGGCTCATGTCGCCGTTCATATAGCCGTTAACCCAGACCATGCCGCATTCGAGATCGCGGGCGATGCGGTGTGCGGCGCCGAGGTTGGACGTCCAGACACCGGCGGCGAGACCATAGGGATTGTCATTGGCAATCCTGACCGCGTCCTCCGCTCCGTCGTGGGGAATGATTGCGCCGACGGGGCCAAAAACCTCTTCGCGCGCGATCTTCATATGGCCTTCGACGCCGGTGAACAGCGTGGGCTCCACGAAGCATGACAGTTCCGTTCCCGGGCTGCCGCCGCCAAGTACAGCCGTCGCCCCATCCGCCCTGGCGCTGTCGATGTAACCGCGCACGCGCCCGTGATGGGCCTTGTTGACCAGCGGGCCCATGGTCGTCGCCGGATCGAGTGGATCGCCCGGCCGGTATTTTCGCGCAGCATGGCCAACCAGCAGGTTGCAGAATTCATCGTGAATGGCCCGGTCCACCAGGATGCGCGAACCGGCCGAGCAGACTTCACCCTGATTGCCGAACAGCCCATCGGCGACCTTTTCCGCCACCGCTGACAGATCCTCCACATCGCGCAGGATGATTTGCGGCGACTTGCCGCCGAGTTCCGCGGAAACCGCCTTGAGGTTCGAATCCGCCACATAGCGATACATCTGCCGCCCTATCCCGGTCGACCCCGTAAAGGCGATCTTGTCGACCTGCATCGACATCGCCAGCGCCTGTCCGGCAACGCCGCCACGCCCCGGCACCACGTTGAAAACCCCGTCCGGCCCGCCGGCCTCCAGGAAAAGCCGGCCCAGCACCAGCGCGCTCAGCGATGTATCTTCGGCCGGTTTCAGCACCACGCTGTTTCCGGCGGCAAGGGCCGGTGCGATCTTCCAGACCGCCATCATCAACGGATAGTTCCAGGGCGTGATGCAGCCGACCACGCCAAGCGGCTGGCGCAGGATGWAGTGAAGTACATCCGAATTGGTGACCGGCACGCTGCCGGCGATCTTGTCGATGCTTTCGGCCATGAAGCGCATTGTGAGAACACTGGCAGGCACGTCGATGGCGCACATTTCCGCGATGGGCTTGCCCATTTCCAGCGTATCGAGCACCGCCAAGGTATCGCGGTTGCTGGCAATCAGATCGGCAAACCGCGTCAGAATGTCGACGCGTTTTCTAAGGGCCATGCGCGACCAGACACCCTGGCGGAAACGTTTGGCAGCGATGTCGCAGGCCGCTTCGATATCTGCGGCGCTGCCACAGGTGACATTGGCGATCACGGCGCCACTTGCCGGATTGATCGAGGCAAGGGTTCCCCCATCCGCCGCCGCCCGGAATTGCCCATCGATCAGCAACCGCGTTTCGGGGTGGATCGTCTCGGCGATGCGATGCCATTTGCTGTCCGCTGCAGTGTCCATGTCCTGTTTCCCCGTTGATGAAATCGGCCGCATCGTAGCGGGGTGGCATGTGTGGCCACAGTCACCCGCATGGGTGACTGGCGCCGCCGCGACGTGGCAGGAAAACTGGCCTTGCATCAAAAGAGGCGTAAGGCGAGGGACGTTCAGACATGCAGCATTCAATCGATGGCAACAGGCTGTGGGCGCGGCTGATGGCGATGGCCGATATCGGTCCCATCCCGGAAAACGGCTCCTGCAGGCAGGCCCTGTCGGATGAGGACGAGGCAGGCCGCGCTCTGCTTCTAGAGTGGTGCCGCACCCGAGGCTACCGGATACGCAAGGACCGGATCGGCAATCTTTTCATCCGCCGCGCGGGGAGCGATCCCGAAGCCGCACCGGTGCTCATCGGCAGCCATCTCGATACGCAGCCGACAGGGGGCCGGTTCGATGGCGTGCTAGGCGTGCTTGCCGGCCTCGAAGTTCTGGAAACGCTGGATGACCGGCGCATCGGGACCGTGCGGCCGATCGACCTTTGTGTCTGGACCAACGAGGAAGGCTGCCGGTTCCAGCCCGCGATGATGGGATCAGGCGTTGCCTGCGGCGCCCTTGTCTTGGAAAATGTGCTGTCCGCCCGCGATGCTGCAGGCATCACGTTGAACGACGAAATAATCCGGCATGGCTATGATCGAGAGCCTCAGCCCGACCTCCACCAGGCCGATTGTTATATCGAACTGCATATCGAGCAGGGCCCGATCCTTGAAGCATCAGGGAAAACCATTGGTGTCGTTACCGGCGGGCAGGGCATCCGCTGGTATGAGATCACAGTGCTCGGCGAGGAAACCCATGCCGGACCAGTGCCGATGGCGCTGCGCAAAGACCCGGTGCCGATGCTCATGCAGGTGATCCAGCTGGTGCAGGCCATCGGACGGACCGACGGCAATGCCCGCTGTACTATCGGCCAGATCAGCTTGTCTCCCGGCTCGATCAACGTCGTGCCGGGCCGCGCCGGCATGACCGTCGATCTCCGGCATCCCGACGAAGCGGTTCTCGATGCCATGCACAGCCACTTGATGGATGGCCTAGAAACACTCCGGTGCGTTCGCAGCGACGTCGAACTCCAGGCGCAGCCTATCTGGCACTCGCCTGTGATCACCTTCGATGCAACCCTGATCAAAGCGGTCAGCGCGAGCGCTTCCGAACGCCACCTGCCGTTCCAGCCCATCGTCTCCGGCGCCGGCCACGATGCCTTCAACC